>JAJXYZ010000061.1 GCA_021780305.1 bacterium
CTTCTTTATCTGTTACAAATGACTCACAGCCCACGCAATACCAACCCTCGTAAGTGTTCTTGTAGAAATATGGCTGAAGTTTTTGCCAAATGTACTGTACGGCTTGAACGTGATGATCATCGGTTGTGCGCACAAAATCCGTATAGCTAACCTTGATTTTTTTCATCAAGTTTTCAAAATTAAGATAAGTCTTATCCGTGTAAGATTTTGGATCAAGTCCAGCTTCAGCCGCTTTGGCGGCGATTTTATTACCATGCTCGTCAGTGCCGACTTGAAAACGGACCGGACGACCATTTTGGATCTGATATCTAGACCAAATATCCGCTAAAAGATAGTCAAGCGCATGACCGATATGTGGATCGCCGTTGACATACGGAATGGCAGTAGTGATGTATAGATTTTTATCCATAAGTTGTCTTTATTATAACAGATTAGGGTTTAACAAATTATTTAACCTTTTTGCTATATCCCATAACGACTTCGTTGAGCATTGAAATCTACATTCACCTCATTTTGACTCAAGGCTTTACTATAAATATAGAAGCTGCCGATTAAACCATTGTAATAGCGGTTGACTCCACCGGCGCTACTGCGACCAATAATCAAGTTACTCGAGCTATTAATAGAACCGCTCGCACCGCCATCGACGTAACCTGTTTGGTTTAAAACACCGTTGATGTAATGCAAAATATGAGGCGTACTTGATTGGGTCACAACAAGTACATGATTCTCCCAGACGTTATAACTAGGCGATAGGCTTATATGGGCCAGGTTACCATTAACCGTATTAACATAGAAACCACCGTCGTAGGATTCGATACCGGGCGTGCCGTATGGCCCCTTAACTAAGTATGAACCCCCCTGGTATCCAGAAGCTGTTCGATAACACCAGAAGCTAACACTAAAATCACCAGTCCCAAAATCTAAATTATTATTATCAGGAGTACTGACGTAGCTCGCTACGCCATCAAAACTAAGCGCACCTCCATTACTGCTACTGTACGTAATGCCACCATTCAATGTTCCATTTCCGCTGATACCGCTCAAATCAGTCCAAGTAGTACCGGAACCAGGATAGGATGACGCCACGCCTGCATCGTAGTATAAAACAGGACAAACCCCTTGCTTTGGGGAGTCAGAATTATTATTTATGTAGTAGATAATATTATTATTGGTGCCCGTCAAGCAAAAACTTGGCGGCGTCGATGAGTTATTAACCGTATATTGATAGGTCGTACCAGAGTTAGTTGGTAAGCCCTTACCACCATCAGCCGCCGACACAGTGGCTGGATAAGCGCCGTTTATATTAATTTCATGAGCCATGATTGCCGCTGAGTTATCAAGGTCTGACAGTACAGCCGACTGGTGAGCCTTCTGCTGGACACCGTTATAGGCAACGATTGTTAAAGTCGCCAGTATACCAATTACCACAATTACAAGAATTAACTCAATGATGGTAAATGCTGAGTCTACGCTCTTTTTAATATCTGGCTTCATCTACAATAAATATAGCATGAGCATTAAGGCTCAACAATGCGCGTCAGATTAACCCATTGATATAAATCGAGTTCTTCGGCCCTAGCATCTGGGCTAATACCAGCTTTTTGCAATAAAATCTCAACTTCAGCTTTATCGATATTTAGGCCACCCGACAAGCTACTGCGTATTTTTTTACGTTTAGCCGAAAAACCAGCTTTAACAACTCGAAAGAAGTCTTTTTCATCAACATCAGTTAAAAACGGTGTTTGACGTGTCTTCAAGATCACAACCTGACTATCAACTTTTGGAGGTGGCGTAAAAAATACAGCTGGCACAACATCACCCAAACTCACTTCGGCGAATAATTGAGCACTAATTCCCAAAATACTCATATCCCCTGGTCTAGCCGCCAGCCGCTGAGCGACTTCTTTTTGGACTAATAAAACGGCAGTTTTTGGTTTACTAGCGGCTGTCATCAACAGCTGAACAATCTTACTTGTAATGTAATAAGGTACGTTGGCAACCACAATATAATTTTTAGGTAGTACCGACAAATCAAACGACAAAATATCACTGGTGATAACTTCTAGATCTTTACCAGGAAATTGCGCTGGCAATTTGCGAGCAAGTTCGGCATCAAACTCAACAGCTACAACCTTCTTAGCTCGTCGTAGCAACTCACTAGTTAAAGTACCAAGCCCGGGACCAATTTCTAGTACCGTATCATCTGCCTTGATGTCGGCACAATCAGCAATAGACGCCAAAATATCACGGTCTTTTAACCAATGCTGACCGAGTGACTTTTTATTAATCATTAGACCTTAATGACTCACTAAAATATCATAAGCAAACTGGATGCGCTGCGACTGGACGCATATGCCACACTTTTCGTAACCATTCTGAAATGCGGTCGTCGCCGCTTCGACTGAGCCAGAAGCCTTAATCGCATTACGAGTGCTAACATAGCCACCATTTAGCTCACTCATCAAAAATGCCAACTGAGTATCGATGCTGTAAGGATCAGGCATGTTCATTAAAGTTTGTTTACGAGATCCAGTCCACTGCGCCAAGCCATCACCGGTCGTATTAAAACCGTGCTCTTGCATCAGATTACCCATAATTCCGGCTGTTTGCTCACGACTGAAGCCGTTTGACATAAAAAAGTTCCAGCTAATTATTTCGTTCTGGCTTGGCGATGTATAAGATCCACGATATTTAGCACCTACAAGTTCAACTTGTTGTTGTGGTTGCTTGGTCGTTATGCTGGCGATTTCTGTCCGGCCAACTTCTTTACCGTCTTCAATCATGACTTCGTAAGTAACATTGCGCGAACCAACCACACCGGCCGTCTGAATAGCGTGATATCCAATATATTGATCGCCGTCTTGGACAGTTTGAGTATCAAAGTTAACATCTTCGCTCACGGTAATGGTTTGCTTTCCTTCTCGCCAAACCCGAAGCGCCATATCAGCCGTAATCGGCGTCGATAAAGCTAGCGACGCCCGGTCGTCTTGACCGAGTGTAATGCCTTTTTCTTTTAACATATCACCGACGGTCTTAGCTTGAGTTCGAACGGTAGTCGTCGCACCATAAAGCGTAAAACTAAACGGCGTCGCCCGAGTTATTGTCAGTTGCAAGCCAGCCCCTTCGGCTACAATATCATCGGTCCGAGTTAGAACCGTCTTATCTTCGTCATAAAGGTTAATTCCAACACTTTTGGCAATCTGACCGGCTGTTTGATAGGGTGTAATTATCTTTTGTCGAGTCGCACCGTCAACCACAATAACCGGCCGAGCTCGATAAATATTAACACTATAGTCTTTACCAACAAGTTTTTCACTTTGAGACGGCTCAACCGCGTCGCTTTTATCAACCGATATATTAGCTTGCTTTAGAGCGTCGCCAACTGTCTCGCCTTTAGTTAAAATGACAGTATCATTGCCCCTATCATGAATCGTAACTAAACGACCGCCTTGTTGAGCGTCGGCCGCAAAAGCCGAACCATGGTTTACCACTAAAAAGACAGTCAGGCCAATTACGGCAATAAAGACTGATATAAATGCGCTTAGGCGCACTGGATTTCGTCGTATTAATGATTTCATGGATTAAATACACCCAAAAAGCGTACACGAACTATTATAGCAAACAAAGTGGGCATAAAAAATGCTTTTGGTTACTTTAGATCTTCTCAAGCCGAGCGTATTCAGCATTTAGTTTTTTAGTTTGACCATTATCAAAGGTGATTGTCAGGGCTAAACCGTCCACATCAATTACTTCGCCCGTACCAAAAGCCGACGATCGAACCGTATCGCCAATCGAAAAAGGTTCATCACTGTAAAAATCCGCTTCTGGGACAATACGTGGCTCACTTGAGATGCTTGAGACCTGCTCGCCCATATCGGCCAAAAACCTGGAAGCCGGGTTATAGCCACGTTGACCAAATTGCAAGCGACTTTTGGCATAAGTCAGATGTAACTCTTCCCGCGCGCGTGTCATGCCGACATACGCTAGACGACGCTCCTCTTCTAATTCATCTGGTCCTGCTTCGTAAACACGTGCATGCGGCAAAATACCTTCTTCCATTCCGACAATAAAGACTACCGGGAACTCAAGTCCCTTGGCGGCATGCAGCGTCATCATTGTAACCTTTTGACCATTGCTTTCCGTATCAGCACTTGACATCAAGGCAACTTCTTCCAAGAAATCCGGTAAACTAACAAAATTTTGCGCGTCCGACAGCAGTGCGCCGATATTATCTTGACGTTCATCGGCTTGCGGTGTCCCGTCGGCAATATAATCTGTGTAGCCAGTTAGCTTGATTAATTTTTCGATAATTTCATTTGGTGTTGAGCCTTCAAGCATCGCCTGAATAATTCGTAATTTTTCGCCTAAACTAACTAGGGCGACCTTGGCTCGATTAGTAACCGTGCTAGTTTGCTCGACATTGATGAGCGCTGACAAGATATCCATACCACTAGCCGACTGCCAAGCTAAAAAGCGCTCCAAACTAGTTTCACCAACGCCCCTAACTGGCACATTAGCAATTCGACTAAAACTCATCCTATCGTTTGGTTGATAGACTAACCTCAGGTAGGCAATGATGTCTTTAACTTCCTTACGGTCATAAAAACGTACGCCGCCAACAATTTGATAAGGCACTCGAAATCGTAAAAAGGCTCGCTCCAATGTGTAGCTCTGGGCATTCGTCCGATATAAAATCGCAAAATCACCGAAATTACGCGCTTTCACACTAACGTGCGTTGAAATTCGCTCAGCCACCAAATTCGCTTCTTCAGCCTCATCGTAAAGTTCATGGATCTGGACTGGCTCCCCAGGACCTTTATCAGTCCAAAGTTTTTTATCAGTCCGTTTGACGTTCTTTTTAATAACATTGCTGGCGGCATCAAGAATATTACCGGTACTTCGATAATTTTGTTCAAGTTTAATCACCTTAGCGCCCTTAAAATCGCGCTCAAAATTTAAGATATTCGTAAAATCAGCTCCACGCCAACTGTAAATTGATTGCCAATCGTCGCCCACCACGCAAATATTGTGCTGGTCGTTCACTAGCGCCTTAACAATGGCATACTGCGCCGCATTAGTATCCTGATACTCATCAATCAAAATATGCTTAAAGTTATCCCGCCATTTTTTTCGGACATCAGGAGCTTCCTTAAAAAGCCGCACAACCTCTAGTAGCAAGTCGTCAAAGTCTAAGGCGCCAGCTGTACTCCGCATATCTTCATACTTTTTATAGATTTTAGCGACGTTTTTTTGATACGGAGAATAAGCCACAGCCTCATATTCATCTGGGTTTGTCATTTCGTTTTTAGCATTTGAAATCGCACTGCTGGCTGATTGGGCTTTAATTTCGCGGTCACTAATCGATAGCTGCTTCATCGCCTGCTTGATTAAACCGCGACGATCATCCTCGTCATAAATTATAAAGTTACGCGCAATCCCAATCTCATGACCTTCAATCCGAAGAAGCCGCACGCAAATGCCATGAAAAGTTCCCATCCAGGGCATAAAGCTGCGCAGCAATCCGTCTTGTTTTAACAAAGCACCCAATCGTTGACGCATCTCTTTGGCGGCTTTATTCGTAAATGTTACCGCCAAAATCTGATTAGGATATAGGCCCTCATGTGCAATCAAATATGCAATCCGGTGAGTCAACGTTTTTGTCTTGCCACTACCAGCCCCAGCCAAAATTAATAGCGGCCCAGAAGTTGTCTGTGCGGCATCGGCTTGAGCCACGTTTAACCCATCGAGTAAATCCATTACTTCTATTATAGGCTATAAAGTCGGCAGAACGTAGAAATAGAAGGCAGCACCGGCGCCAATTCCTAATATAATCAGTAAAATTATCCAAACAATCATCATCCAGCCAGATTTTTTCTTCTTGGGATGAGCGATTGGCTTGTGATAACTATCGACGTCAAAAATCGAACCAGCTGGCTTGTCGCCAGTACTTGGCTGTTCAACATATTGCTGCGCGATGGCGACAGGAGGCGTTATTTCGCTAGCAGAAGGCGTAGCGGTCTGGGAGGGCAAGGCTAGCGTCGGGACCGTCTCTGGGATTGTGTGCGGCTCTGGTGATGAGACTTCGGCCGTATCTTCGCTCGACTCAATCGATAGCAAATCATCCTGCAGCTCTGCTGGCATCGGTGTCTGGTTATTTGGTGTGTCCTCAGCGCGCGTGCTTAAATCAATATCAGGTTCAGCCGCGGGCGTGTCGGAAGTTTTTGCTTCATCAGAAGAAACATCAGTCTCGTCGGTAAATGCACCGAGTGGACGCTTTTCAACCTTAGCATCAGCGATAAACGGTGATTCGAGTGGTGGCATGGCGTCAACAACTGCTGCTGGAGTGTCACTAACTGGTGAAGTGTCAAGCTCATTCATGTCAACATCAGTTGGCTGGTTAACTGATTTATTAAATTCAATTGGATCTGGCCAGTCAGATTTAACCGGCTCGGCAGCTTTTGGCTCATCAGTCGTAAATGAAATCGGCGCGGGCGTCGACATAACCGGCTCTTCAACTGGTGAAGACGCGCTTGGCTGAATCGTCACACCCTCGCGTGAGCTGGTACGCGCTGGCACAAAGCTGCCACGCATATCAGATGAAGGGTGAACTACATCCATAAACCTGCCCGAACTACGTCGAGCCGCAGGCGGTTGCAAGGCAGGCGCACTTTCCGTTGGCACACTAGCAGTAGGGTCTGCATTAATCGAAGGCACATCGGACGCGCTAGCAGTAGCGGCTAACCCTGTGTCCTCTTTAGCATTATCAGTTTGGCCTTGATTGCCGCCAATTAATGAATTAACAGCTCGGTCTAGTTCGTCAAAATCAAGATCTTTCATATTCCACCCTTTTATTTATTGGCTAACGACGAGCCCTTATGTGCCTTTTTAATAATTTCACTAAATTCGCGCGCATCAAGACTGGCGCCGCCCACTAGTAAGCCGTCAACATCTGGTAAGTCTAGATAAGCCGTCGCGCTACTACTTGTGACGCTGCCACCATATAAAACTTGGATTTCGTCTGCTGCTTTGGCACCATACAGGTGTTTAATTTGGGCACGGATAGATCGAATAGCACCACTAACGTCCTCCGGCATCGCATTTTGACCACTGCCAATCGCCCAAACTGGTTCATAGGCGATAATAACGTCTTTTAGTTCTTCACTGGTAATATTGGCTAGTCCACCAATTAACTGGTCATGCAGCACTGCAGCTGTTTCGCCCTCAGACCGCTCAAAAGCCGTCTCGCCAATACATAAAACTGGGCGTAAATTATTGCGAATGGCCGCCTGGACTTTGGCCCGAATATCCTTGTCGGATTCGTTAAAGACATGACGACGCTCCGAATGACCAACTAAGCCATACTGAACAATACCATTTAGCTGAGCCGCCGATATTTCACCGGTGTAGGCACCC
Organism: bacterium; assembly: GCA_021780305.1. Classification (GTDB taxonomy): domain Bacteria; phylum Patescibacteriota; class Saccharimonadia; order Saccharimonadales; family Saccharimonadaceae; genus UBA1547. The sequence goes on from JAJXYZ010000061.1 coordinate 7,417, forward strand.
ATATCGCGCCAGTAAAAGTTCTGAGCAGCTAATTTGAATTGTCGGTAATTAATCTGTAAACTAAGCGATTGAAGCGTAAGCGCAGTTGGCGCCAAGACAACTTCGACATCGCGGTGGTTTTTAACTAATTTAGACAACTGATGAACATACAGACTAGCCTCATGCATGTTGAGGTTCATTTTCCAGTTTCCAATTATTAGTTTCTTGTCTCGTGCCATCTTTATAAACTACTTATGTTTACTGTTAGTGTACTCTATTTGCGGTTTAGCGTCTAGCAAACATTCGACCCCTGGCAGCTTATCGCCCGCCATCAGTTCCAAGCCAGCGCCACCGCCGGTTGATATATGACTAAAACTTTTACCGTCATTTTTATCCCATTTAAGGACAAAATCCGCCGTGTCGCCACCGCCAATAATCGACATCGTGCCAGGCTGAGTCGCAAGCGCTAGGGCCAGCCGGGCTGAGCCATGCGCAAAAGCTGGAATTTCAGCCCAGCCAAGTGTGCCATTCCAGATAACGGTGCCGGCCGATTTAAGCTCTGCAACCATTTTATCAATCGTCTGATCGCCAATATCTAGCGCTAGGTCATTCGCTTGAACCGCATCCAACCCAACAACTTTACGCTTATCGTCAGGTGAAACTTGTTTAGCGACAGTCAAATCTATCGGCAAAACTATAAAGTCATCAAGGTCACCACCTTTTTTTTGACGAGCAGCGGCATATATCTTATCAATTACTTTGAATTGGTCAGTTTCGATTCCGCTTACGCCGACATTCACGCCCTTATACGCCAGGAAAGTATTGGCAATCGCGCCACCAATGACTATTTTGTCGGCTTTATCAACAAATCGCTCAATAATAGGAATTTTATCACTGACTTTCGCGCCGCCAATTATTGCCACCATCGGTCTTTTAGGTGATTCCATAGCACCAGTTATAGTGCTGTATTCGCGTTCTAAAAGTAGCCCAGCAACACTCGGTATGAAAAAAGTTATGGCGTGCGTACTGGCGTGCGCTCGATGAACCACGCCGAAGCCATCTTGTACAAAATAGCGGGCGCCACTAGCCTTGGCAATTTTTTTTGCAAATTCCTGATCATCGGCTTCTTCTTCGGCATAAAATCGCAGGTTTTCAAGCATCGTAATGCTCGAACCTGGTGCTCGTTTAACAGCTTGATACACCCGATCACCAATCGTATCGTTAACAAATCTAACATCGTGCTTTAAAAGATGCGCTAAACGCTGAGCAACCGGCTCTAGGCTAAGTTTCATGTCCTTGCCTTCAGGACGGCCCAGGTGACTAATTAGAACCAACTTGCAGCCACGGTCTAGAAGGTATTTAAGAGTCGGTAAGCTTGATCTAATCCGAAAATCGTCGCCAATCGAACCATCAGGCATCAGCGGAACATTATAATCAACCCGCACTAAAACGGTTTGATGATCAAGCGGCACATCACGAATCGTCAGTTTAAAAAAGCTCATCCCACCCCTTTTTATCTGCTATTATTTTATCACGATAACGCTTTAAGTACGCAATTTAGCTTAAAGTACGAACTTTAATAGTGTCGGTTGCACCGACGATACCTGGTTGCTTACCACTTACGATGATTACAGTAGTTTCACCGTCTTCAAAAAATCCCTGCGATTTAAGCTCTTTGGCTAAATCAAAGCCGCTTTCGGCTGAATCTGGTCGAACATAGCTACGATTGGCGTACGTAAGCGTTAGCTGCTGCGCAGACCGTGGCTCACTAGTCACGCTTATAATTGGCAAGTTAGGGCGGTGCGAGGCAATATTGGCAGCCGTTGCACCAGATTTAGTTTCGGCGATAATGACCGATACGCCCAATTGTTCGGCAAGGGATACGGCAGCAGCGCTAATCGCTTCTTGCTGTCGTTTGACGACTTTGGCGCGCTCTTGAATCGGCTCAACTGGCGCGTGGTCTTGTGTATATAAAATAACTTTTTTCATAGCAGCGACCGTTTCTAGTGGATAATTGCCATTAGCCGTCTCGTCACTTAACATCACAGCATCAGCCCCTTGTATGACAGCGCCGGCAACATCGCTAACTTCGGCACGAGTTGGCTCTGGTGAATCAACCATGCTAGCCATCATCTGAGTAGCGACGATACTTAATTTGCCATACTTACGGCACAAACCGATAATGCGACGTTGGACAATTGGCACAACTTCAGCACCAGCCTCAACAGCTAGATCACCGCGAGCTACCATCACACCGTCACTGGCGCGGACAATCTCTTCTAGTACATCACGCTTAATAGCCGCTTTGGTTTCAACTTTGGCAATAATTTGCGCCGTTGAACCACCCGCCACTAAAATCTGGCGCAAACTGTTAATATCCTCGGCGCTTTGAATAAAGCTAATTGCTACATAATCAATGTCTTTAGTTAGGCCGTACTCGATGTCTTTTAGGTCTTTTGGCGTCAGAATATCACCACCAAAATCAGTATCAGGCAAGTTGATGCCTTTTTTGCTCATGAGCGTACCATCATTTTCGACACGCAGCTTGATAGCTGTATCAGATACAACCTCAATTACAGTTGTACGAATTTTGCCATCAAAAATATAAATCGGCTCACCAACTTTAACCTTTTCAGCTAAATTATATTGAATCGGGAAGGTCATACCACTGTGCTGGGCAGCATAATCTAAGATAATCTCATCACCTTTTTTAACAGTCGTATTCTCGTTTAGCATACCCAAACGAATCTTCGGACCCTGTAAATCCTGCAAAATTGCAATTGGTTTGTCGATTTTTTGACTAACTTCGCGAATCCACTTAATTTGTTCGTCGCGCTCTTCGAAGCTGCCATGGCTAAAATTAAGCCGAAAGCCATTAGCGCCATTAGTGGCAAGTTTTTCAATCATTTCTGGGGTGCTGGTCTGAGGGCCAAGCGTCGCCAGTATCTTAGTGCGTTTAAATATAATACTCATAACTGTTTATTGTACCATCTTAATCTGTCAAAATAGGTTATAATCCTTTTAAAGTGAATATTAACTTGTATCCAATCATCTCTGACCAGATTAGCAAACCGGCTTTAACGGTTGTTTTGTCAGAGCTCGAAAAAATGCTTGATAGCAAAACAACTGGGGCGATTGTCGAGCTTGGCTGTTATATCGGTACAACTAGTCTGTTTATTCGCCGCGTTATGAACGAGAACAAAGATAATCGACCGTTTCACGTCTATGATTCGTTTGAAGGCTTACCACCCAAATCGACACAGGACAGCAGTGCCGCCGGGATTGATTTTAAAGCCGGTGAACTAGCTGTCAGTAAAAAGCAATTTATGGAACAGTTCCGCCGCGCTCACTTAGAGCCGCCGATCGCTCATAAGGCTTGGTTTAGTAATCTCACTGATGCCGATTTACCAGACCACATTGCCTTCGCCTTTTTGGATGGTGACTTTTACGAATCAATCTTAACCAGCTTGCAATTAGTTTGGCCCCGATTAGATAATGACGGTATAATTACAATCGATGACTACCACCGAGAAACACTGCCAGGTGTCGAACGAGCAATTTTAGACTTTTTTCAGGGAAAATCGTACCGTTTGAGCTATGCACATAATATTGCAGTCATCAGGAAGGATTTTTCATGATTATCACGCCAATTAAAACCCCCAAGGTATTGCCAGGTAGTGTTACGCTTTTGAATTTAATTACCGGTAGTATTTCGGAAATAAAAGAAAATAGTATACTTGCGATTACCTCAAAAGTTGTTTCACTTTGTGAAAACAGAGTAAAGTCGATGGATTTATATGATAAAAAAGACCTAGTTAAACAAGAATCTGATCGATATACAAATCCGATTGGATCGTTTGGTTTTCACTTTACAATCACTAAAAATTACCTCATACCATCGGCCGGAATCGACGAATCAAACGGCGACGGCAACTTCGTACTGTGGCCGAGTAACCCTCAATCATCGGCTAATACCATCCGCGAACAACTAAAAAAACACTATGGTCTAAAAAATATCGGCATTGTCATTACCGATAGCGACCTTACCCCACTTCGTCAGGGTACAATCGGCATTGCGCTTGCACATAGTGGCTTCATGGCGCTTAACGATTACGTCGGTCAGCCGGACCTATTCGGTCGACCTTATACGGTGAGTATGTCGAACGTGGCAGGTAGCCTCGCCTCCGCTGCAAATATCGTCATGGGTGAAGGTAGCGAACAAACTCCCCTTTGTCTGATTGAAGATCTAAATTTTGTTAAATTCCAAGATCGTAATCCGCTTCCATTAGAGATAGATAGCCTCACTATCGCACCAGACGAGGATATCTTCGCACCTTTTATTAATGGAGTGGAATGGAATCAAGGTTTAGGCGGAAAAAATGACAGTTGACGTTCTGCAAGGATTTCTTGACCCCGCGTACGTATATAATTTCGAGCAAGGCCCGAATCGAGTGTCTAGTGAAGTCGACGCAAGACTGTACGGTATTAACTGCGTAACGCTCGCCCATCTCGCTATTAGAAGACTTTTTGATCGAGAACTGCCGTCTAATCTTCACTGCTACGAGATGGCGACCGACGAAGATTACCTTGAAACTATTGAATCACCTGAATTGATGGAAAGAGGTGATCTGATCTGGTTTGGCTATGCTAATCCACCCCAAAGTATCGAGGATTTTGCGCCAATCTATGATAGCGAGGGCTATTTATTAAATTGGCGAGACTCTCCGATAAAGCACGTAGCGATGTATACCGGCGAGCAACAACAAGATGGTGATTTTCTGATGCTACACTCGACACACATCGAAGGAACTAACACAGTTTGGCCACTTAGTTTATTTGCAAAGTACAAACGGTATGAAAGAATTTATCGAATAGGAAGATTCAAAACCGAGGTTGAGCAGCCAATTCAAGTTGAGTTATAAGTGGTAATCCCACCAATCCGACGTTTTGATGTTCTCGCTATGCTAGCGGCTAATATCAGCTAAATACTGTAAAATCATAGACTATGACAGTGTTCAAACCCTTCGGCTTCGGTTTCTGACGAAACCTACCAAAGTAAAAAGCCCTACCGAGGTAGAGCTTTTTACTTTGGTGATCCCATCGGGAATCGAACCCGAGTTGCCAGGATGAAAACCTGGTGTCCTAACCGTTAGACGATGGGACCAAATAAAGTTGAACTTTGAGTTGGACGATTATTTCAACTCCCGAGGATTATAACAAAAAAAAGACCCTCGCGCTAGAGTGGTAATGACTATCCATTAAATTATTAGCCCAAGGTGGGTGGAAGAGAAGCAACTTTGCTCCATCAGATTCCACCCACCTCAGATTGCCGGCTACTTGCCAGCCATTGCCTTGCACAGACCGAGAGCCAGTCGCCTGTCGACGCTCTTGATCTCGATGACCACCCGTTGCATCGGCACTCCACGAGTGACCAGATAGCAGAGAAGCGTCCTCATCTGATCGGCGTTCGGATTCAACTTGCTCACCAAAGCGAGTTGAAGGCTCCGCTGACCGAGGAGTTTACCACACTCCTCGACACTATGCGAGTGGGCCACCAGAAGCGGCGCGACGACACGATCAATCCGGTCGAAAGCCGGGGTCGAGCTGTATCGATCCACGATCATCTGCGCAGCAGGCTGCAGGGGTGAAGCAGACCGAACTATTGAGGCAGAGTTCACGGTACTCCTTTAGCTAGTGCTTTCACTAATCAGTGCGGGGCGCAATGAGTAGTTATTGGGACCATCCCAAAACACATGCAAACGAATATACGCTTATTGACTTTTTATGTCAAATAGTGTATTATATAGAGCTTTTATATACCCGTAGACACTATATGTAGCGTTTACTCTCAATATTGCTTGTGCTTATTGTCTATATATTGTATGGTCTATTGACATTTTAGCACTTATGTGATACATTTATGACATCAGTTGTCCAAGGTGTGAGGACCCGCGATAACGGAGGAACGTTAACAAGTCAGATTATTACAGTGCATGTCTGATAGATATAAAATGAGCTTTTTAGTTCTTTTATTACAAGACACGCTACACATATTAGTTAAGAAAAAATGCTTAGAGTATATTTCAAGTCACCTATTTCAAGCGTAGGCCCAACGTTCTGTCGATTATAATTAGTCGTTAGAACGTTGGGCCTTCTACGAGGGTACGACCTTTCGGGAAACACTTCTCGACTGCAGTCCCTCAGAAAGGGGACAGAAATGAACTCTCTCAGGAAGTCTCTTCCCGTGGCATTCATCTCGCTCTCATTGTTGGGGGTAGGTCTTATCGCGGGTTGCGCTGCGGCAAAGCCGACAACGACGAATGCCCCGCAGGCTTCGGCGTCGACGTCAACGACAACAGGTTGCAAGACCTGGACAACCGGCCCGGCGGACTACACCAACAACAGGTGGTTCGGCGACGGCATCGCCGCGATCAAGAACGCAACAACACCCGCTGAGGCAACTGCAGCAGCTCACGACTGGCTGGCTGAGGTCCGCAAGGACCCCAACCTGGTAGTCGGTGCAGCGCAGTACTTCCTGAAGAGGACCGTCGATAAGGCGACCCTCTCCACCGGTGCTTGCGCAACCGATGCGGCAGTTCAGCTCCTCACCGAGATTGAACTGACAATCGGGCAGGCGAAGTCCATCGTGCCCGACACGGCACCGGCCACCGGCTACAACAGCGGTGTCGAGAATGGAAACGTTGTCGGCTCCTCTGTCGCCGGTATCAGTGGCGACCGTAAGGCGATCAAGATCACTTTGTCCGATGGACGAGTGATCTGGATCATGGCCCGATGCGGAAACATCGTGACCATCGGGCATCCGCCCGTGCCGACCGGTAACACCGATCAGTGCCCTCCGGGCACGACCGGTACACCGCCGAAGTGCCTCGAGGTGAAGCTGCCCACGCAGGACGCCGCTCCTAGGGGCAACGCCCCGGTTGGCGGCGGCACCAACGTAGACCCCGGTCCCGGGGCTTACGTGCCACCCGCAGAGATGTCGCAGCCGCCGGCTACCAAGCCCTCAGCTCCGGCCGCCCCCAAGGTGACGACGCCGCCAGTCGGGTCAACCCCCGACCCGGTCTCTGCACCCCCGCGGCAGTCCGCCGCACCCGCACCATCCGCCCCGGCCAAGGGTTGCGCACCCGCGCCTGGCACTACCTGCTAGAACTGAATGGGCGCGCGGCTTCACCGCTGCGCGCCCATTCGACAGTAGCCGTCTGAATATCCAAGGAATTTATTCCTGCTTGAGTATTTTAATACCCGCAGTCGAGTAGATTCCTTGTGAATCTTTTTTGATTCGACATGCACGTTGTAATAATCTGATTTGTTTCCTTTAACAAATAGGCAACAGACCAACGAAATGTTCATAAATTTAATAATTATTTGATTTTATCTGCGAGATAAATCAAAAAGGAGCAACTATGAAAAAACTTTTAACAGTTTTACGCAAAGCTCCTAAGCGTCTTAGTGCCGCTATTGCAATTATTGCAGCCGCAATTATCGTACCCGCTTCACTATTTGCTTGGGGACCAAACCGTCCAACGTATACAATTGATCACCCAGCTGATCACGTCACCTTTAACTCAATCACCGACAACCCAAATATCGGTGATGAGCGTAACTTCGTGGGAATCCGCGAAGCTGGAACAAACAACCAATGGTCAGACAATATGACCGTTGAAGCTGGCAAATCATACACAGTTCGTATGTATGTCCACAACAACGCCGCAGCAAACCTAAACCTTGTTGCACATGACGTTACAGCTAAGTTCAACCTGCCAACTAGCACTGGTAAATCTATCCGTGTTGACGGCTTCTTGGACTCAAGTAACGCCACACCAACCGAAGTTTATGACGACGCAACCTTTACAAATGCCCAGGATTTTAACCTAGCATATGTAAGCGGTAGCTTAAAATACGAAAATAACTTCTTTGGTGCCGCCGGTACAGCTCTTCCAGAGAGTATCTTTACTAGCACCGGTGCAAAGCTTGGCTATGACAAGCTTGACGGTAACATCCCCGGATGTTTCCAATACGCTGGCTACGTTTCATTTACTGTAAAACCACAATTTGCCCCAGTCTCACAGTTTACTATGAGTAAAATGGTCAGCAAGCATGGTGACAATAAATGGGTCAAAAGCTACGCTGCACAACCTGGTGAAACCGTTGACTACTTGATTCAATACAAGAACGTCGGTACGGCTCAACAAGATGATGTTACGTTCCGTGATACCCTTCCTACAGGCATGACATACGTTGCTGGATCAACCGTTTTCGGTAATTCAGTAACACCAGCAGGCACAAAAGCCACTGATGACATTGCAAATGGTACCGGTATAAATGTCGGTTCATACGCATCAGGCGCGAATGCATGGTCAATATTTAGTGCGAAAGTACCAACTAATGACCAACTTTCAACTTGTGGTGCAAACACACTCGTTAATACCGCTAAGGTAACGACTGGTGGCGGTTCACTACAAGACACTGCCAACGTTACAGTTAATAAGACTTGTCAGCCAGCTGAAATTAGTGTTTGTGAATTATCAACGAACAAGATAATCACAATTAAAGATACTGATTTTGATTCAAGCAAGTACACTAAAGATCTAACAAAGTGCGCAACTACACCTACACCTCCAACTACTCCACCAGAGCTTCCTCACACTGGTATAAGTACGGGTGTTGCTAGTTTCCTTGGTCTTGGTTCATTGATTGCCAGCATCGGTTATTACGTTGCTAGCCGTCGTGCAACCATTGGCCTGTAACAGAGTCTGACCGCTCCTCAATTCTGAAGCGATTCAGACAGACAAATAACCCCGCCACTGTGCGGGGTTATTTTGTTATATAATTAAAGTATGACAAAGCAAAAAAAGAAACGTAATAAAGTCTATACTGGCGCCGATGCCTCGATTAGCCGACCAATTATAACCCGTATCGAAGCGGCCGATCGCAACAAACTTGCCCAGTGGTGGTTTGAGCGAAAAAGTACACTAAAACCAATTCTTATCACGAGTGCCGTGGTGATTTTAATCGCTTGGTTTATATTTGAGATGATTCGCGTTTTTAGCGGTTCTTAACTGGTTTTATCGGTAAGCTAAAGCCAAAGGTACTACCTTTACCCTCTTCAGATTCAAAAATAACATCACCACCGTGGGCATTTATGACCTTTTTAGCCAAGAATAGTCCGACGCCAGTACCGTCAGGTCGCTGACGACGAGCATTGGTAGCCCGATAAAACTTAGTAAATAGCTGCGCTCGTTCCGCCACCGGTACGCCAATACCCTTATCTTTAACCATAAATCGACACCGATTGCCGTCAGCACTCAGACTGACCTCGATGGTTTTACCTTCTTTTGAATAATAGATCGCATTATCGGCAAAATTCATAATAACCTGACGCATCTTGCCCTCATCAAGATCCATAACCGGAAACTTCTTTGGTATCTTATACTTAAACTTCAAATTGCGCGTGCTAGCATTTGATTCCAGGCTTTCTAATTCTTCTTGAACGACTTTGGCTAAATCAATCGGCCGACTATCGATAATAAACTTGCCGGTTTGCAGGCGCGAGACATTCAAAAAGTCATTGATTAAATGAACCATGCGCTCACTACTATTAAACGCTTCATTTAATAGATGTTTTTGAGTCGGAGTTATTTTACCAACATCACCTTCAATCACCATGCTTATATAGCCTTTAACGCTCGTCAGTGGCGTACGTAGTTGATGACTAGCCATACTCACAAACTCATCCTTTGCCTCATCTAGACGACGTAGCTGGGCATTGCTGGCACGTAGCTCACTAGTTGCTTCACTAATGCGTTGCTGCAGGTTGGCGTTAAGCTCTTTGATTTGCTGAATAGCCAAAGCATTTTCGATTGCAATAATTAGTTCGTCGGAAATCGTAGCGAGTAATCGAATATCTCTAGTTTTATAGCTGCCACTGCGACGTTCGCCAAGCATAAAATACCCCAAAACCGTCTTATCTTTCACTAGCGGCAGCGCCACAGCTATACGATGGCTGATCAATAAACGACGTAACGACTTATTAGCATCGTCGAGTTCCTCAGTTATAATCGGCTCAATCCCACTAGTAAGTATATAGTCATCGATTGTACGAATATCTGCAATTGGCACGCGTTGATAATCTATTGTTCCAGCATTAACATAGTTGCTTCGAGATTCGCCCCGGACGTAAACGAATAATGAAGCATGTGCGCCATTTAGCGTCGTATTTATTTCATTTGATACCCTTTCGAGTAAAAAGCGCAGATCCGAGGTATGTGTCAGTAATCGGTTTAAATGTGCGTAAAAGGTATCTGTATCGTAACTATCGCTATAAAATATTCGCTTTGTGAGTTTATCAAAAAAATGCTTGATGGGCTGAAAAACAAACACCAGAACTAAAGCAAGAACAACATTTATGCTTTGCTGATTAGTATTATACTGGCCGGGAAAAAACAAGCCCGATAACCATGATGCAAGTAAGATATAAAGACCAGCCAACGTCCCTAATGATAAAATGTATGCTAAAGTTCGCACACTGGCTAGGCGCACGTCAAACATACCGTGTTTTACAATTCCGTACGTCACAGAGGCCACAAAAATCGATGCCATCGCGGGGCCAATCCAGATATAATCGTAAACCGCAAAGTACGGCAAATATAAATTAGTTACAAAACCAGGCAAACTCATTGCAATTATACCAATTAAATAACTACCAGCCTGCGACCTAATATGATGCTTATAACTGCCGAATTTACGTGCCATAATAATAAATCCAGTCGAAAAGAATCCAATAAAATACAGACAAAACAAAAAATATGAAGCATGATCAACCACGATATAGTTACTTGAGTTACCGAATGTTATAACACTCACAGTCATAAAATTCGGTATCAATAACAAACCCGACATTAAAGCAGCGGCGATACTTGCAAACCAAACTAAACCATGCGGCGGCTTGTCGCCTCTTGGAAAGACCGTGGCGAATATAGCAAGTAACGCTGCAAAAATTGCTGTCACAATGTAGTAAAACTTTGCACTAACCAGACCAACATTTGGGTCAGTTGCATGCATAAAAACAAGTATTGCCAGCGACCATATCGCTACACAGATGTTAATGCCGGCAGCTAATAAATTCGTCAGGTTATTTCGTCCTTGCGAAAGCAGTAATACACTCAATACAATTGAGCCAAAAGCCGCAAGAA
>JAJXYZ010000033.1 GCA_021780305.1 bacterium
GACGATGGCCTGGCTGGCGCTAAACCAGTTGTTGCCGTTAATGTCAGCAATGACGCGTCCGGCCTTTAAAGCCCCACCTAGGCGGCTAATATCAAGCTGGTTGGTATTAATAGTGGCGGCTTGATCGGACACAGGTGTTATATTGGTGCCACCAAAAACACGTTCTAACTCGGCCAGTCCAAGGGCCGGTTGTCGACCTAAAATTACTATGTGCATAAAATCATTATACGACGACTAGGGTGATTATGGTGCTATAATGAGTGAAGATATGTCATTTCGATCATGGGTAACAGTTGGTACGCTAATTTTGCTGGGACTGGTAGTCTATTTTGGCTGGCCAGAAATTACCCAGGCTTGGCGACTGCTCGATAGTGTTAATGGCTGGATTTTAGCTTTGATAATACCTGTACAGTTGCTTAGCTATTATGCTGTCGGCAATATTATATTTTTATATTTGCGTAATAAAGGTGATATTCGGGACTTGTCACACTGGTCGATGGCGCGCATGGCGCTTGAACTAAATTTTGTTAATCATATTTTGCCAAGTGGTGGGGCAGCCGGATTCTCGTATCTTGGTTGGGTTTTAAATCGTCACGGGGTTAGCGCCGGGCGGGCGGCAATGGCACAAATTGTTCGTTTTGCATTAATGTTTTTGTCGTTTATCGGGCTGCTATTCTTCTCGGTGTTGTTCCTAATACTTGATAATAATGTTAATCGCGTGACGATTTTATTATGTGTAGTTATGGCTCTTCTAGTGATCGGCGCAACTGTATTTGTAGTTTATGTTATCGGTAGCGCTAAGCGAATTCAGAAGTTTTCGACAAAGTTATCGCATATTATTGACTGGCTAGTATCAGTCGTGACATTTGGTAAAAAGAAGCACGTTATTAATCATGAAAAGGTTGAAAAATTCTTTAACGAACTACATTTTGACTATATAGAGATTCGGAACGATAAAAATATATTGAAGAAGCCTTTGATTTGGGCAATTGTGGCCAATGTTGCAGATGTTCTGCTGCTTATGATTGCATTTTGGTCACTCGGATTTTGGGTCAGTCCGGCTACGCTATTGATTGCCTTCGGTGTATCTGGATTATCGGGTATTATATCGGTAACACCTGGTGGCACCGGTGTTTATGAGGCGATAATGATAGCCTTTTTGGCATCAGCTGGTGTGCCGCCCGATATTGCAATTGCCGGAACGCTACTGGCGCGTGTCGCGCTTTTGTCTGGAACAATTATTTTTGGATACATTTTTTACCAGTTAACGATTATGAAGTATGGAAAAAGTGGAAAAAGTACGGCTTAGTGTTAGCGATTTTATCGCGGTCACAAATCAAACGCTCGAATATGCTTATCCGCTGGTTGAAATCGAAGGCGAGGTGGCTTCTTTTAAAGTTAATCAGGGTAAGTTCGTCTTTTTTGATATCAAGGATGCCGGCGGTAGTTTAGGTTGTTTTATGACGGTTTGGCAGCTACGGACACCGATTGAAGATGGTATGAAGGTAATTGTGACGGCTACGCCCAAACTGACACAGTGGGGTAAGTTTAGCCTGACTGTTAAGGTGGTGCGACCAAGTGGTGAGGGTGCTTTAAAAAAGAGCTTCGAGATATTAAAAGCCAAATTAGATAAAGAAGGTTTATTCGCGCCCGAGCGAAAACGACCATTGCCTGCCGTGCCTAGTCATATTGCGGTTATTAGTAGCACGCAAGCTGCTGGTTACGCTGACTTTGTTAAAATCTTGAATGATCGTTGGGGTGGCCTGCGGGTCGAGGTAGCGCATGTTCAGGTTCAAGGCGCGAGTGCGCCTGATCAGATTATTCGCGCTTTAAATTATTTTAATAGTCGCGATGACCTGCCAGAAGTTGTGGTGATTATACGAGGTGGTGGTAGCGCCGATGATTTGTCGGCTTTTAACGATGAACAGCTAGTCCGGGCGATTGCTGCTAGCCGTATTCCGACACTGGTTGGGGTTGGTCATGAGGTTGATGAAAGCTTAGCTGATATGGCAGCCGATGTTCGTGCGGCCACGCCAAGTAACGCAGCGCAAATTTTGGTACCCGATAAGTCTGAGTTAATTCGGGCAGTAAAATATCAGGTCCGTTCATTGTTGCCGCGGGTTGAGAGCGCGATCTTGCGGCAATCAGAAAATATCAAATCGCTATTAACTGAAGCGTTAGAGATTATTTCTAATAAAATTGATAGCAACCTTAATCAGCTGGCAAATATGCGGCGGGTGATAGCAGAGCTTAATCCAGAAACGGTCCTAGCGCGCGGTTATGCGTTGATTCGAGGAGCGCCGACTGTTGGTGCGATGATTGAAGTCGAAACTAATAAATCAATAATTAAAGCAGAGGTAAAAGATGTCAAAGCCAAATAAAACAGTCCAAGAAAAAACAATTGAACTAACAGAATTAGTTGCATGGTTTGATAGTGAAGACTTTTCACTAGAGAGCGCTTTGGATAAGTTTAAGGCTGCAGAAGCTTTGGCTGAAGAGATTGAAGCCGATCTAGTGGCTTTAAAAAACGATATTCAAATCGTTAAGCAAAAATTCGATAGCGAGGATTAGTTTTGATAATCTTTTGGATTATCGGCCTGCTCGTTGTCTTTTTTGGCTTGGTTATTATTCGCGGCGCGCCCTATGTACCGAGTCAAAAGCGTTATATTACCAGAGCCCTAACTGATTTATATCATTTATCTGAGCATGATGTTTTGGTTGATTTAGGCAGCGGTGACGGTGTGGTTCTTCGGGCAGCGGCCCAAAAAGGTGCTACAGCAGTCGGCTTTGAGCTTAACCCGATTCTGTATATAATCACCAGATTGTTATCGCGCTGTGAATCGCTAGTTAGTGTTTATCTGACTGATATATGGCTAAAACCGTTGCCGAATGCAACAACAGTTGTTTATTATTTTGGCGTTAAGCGTGATAAGTACAAGCTAATTAAGAAAATGCAGCATGAGGCGAATCGGTTGGATCGTCAATTAAAACTAATTTGTTATGGTGATATGTTGGGTAGTGAAAACGCCATACGGTCTGACGGGGCATATTTACTGTACAACTTCGCGCCTTTACAGTCAGAGTAAGCGCAAGTATAATGACGCTATGAAGATTCCTAAACGCAGAAATGAAACAGGTGCGGTTAACTCGCTTTTACTATCAACAATCGGCTTAGCTATTTTGGTGGTTGTATTTGCCGGGCTTGCGGTTTGGGCGTATATAAATTATACAAATCAAAAAACTAATGTTGACGGTCGGATTGCGTCCGAGGTAGCAACAGCAAAAAAAGCTCAAGCTGATAGCGATGCAATCAGGTTTGAAGCTGCCGATAAGTTGCCAAATCTTGCCTTTGTTGGTCCAGATGACTACGGTCGACTAACTTTCGATTATCCAAAAAACTGGAGTTTGTATGTTGATAAAGATATTTCGACTGGCGGTACGACATACGCGGCTTATCTGAATCCGGGCGGTGTCCCATCGGTTAGTGGTGCTCTTACAACGCAATATGCCTTAAGGGTAACGATTGAAAGTAAAGATTATGACAAGGTAGTAGCCGGCTATGAGTCGTTTGTTAAATCTGGTGCCTTAAGGTCGAGCGCGGTCTCAGTCGGTGGCAATAACGGTACACGACTAGACGGTAACTTTACCAAAGATATTCGTGGTTCGGCGGTTATTTACAAGATTCGCGACAAAACAGCTACGCTTAGGACCGATGCTGATACTTTCAAGCCTGATTTTGAAAACCTAATCAAAACCATCAAATTTAACTCATAATTAAGTCTAGTATTCCAGCTGCACCCTACGTGCTACACTAGATGTAGTATGAGTGTGAAGCGAGAAGGGCGCGAACAACTGGGGGCAGGGCTTTTTGATGGGCAAATGCCGTCATTAATTGCTGCTGCGCACGAGTTAAAATCACCACTTGCGCTGGTTCGACAATTAGCGCTGTCATTAGAGGCCGGAAACTTTTCTGCTAGCGAGACAGAGCGGATGCTACGACAAATTAGTTTAACAAGCGAACGCGCCTTACGCTTGACGAGCGATATTACTAGGTCAGCTAGACTCGACGATGCAATGTTTACCCTAGAGCCGATTAATCCGCAACAATTATGCCAGGATATTGTTAATGAGTTGCAACCGTTGTTTAGTGCGAGTGGTCGAGATGTACGCTTTGTACCGAATCGACATCCGCTACTACTAGTTGGTAACCGTGATTTATTACGGCGAATAATTATGAATTTTAGCGATAATGCACTGCACTATGCCGAATCCGGTAGTGCGGTTGAGATTCAAATAAAAGCCTTTAATGAGGGGCGAATGATTCGATTGGGCGTGCGTGATTATGGTCCAGCCTTATCGAGTGATATGTGGAAGACGCTAAAAACAAAGTTAGCCAAAGCGCCACAGTCGGTTCATGCTAGGCCGCAAAGTAGCGGTTTAGGGCTATACGTAGCCAGTCAGTTTGCGACAGCGATGAATGGCAAAATTGGCGTAACTCGTCACCGTGATGGTGCGACGTTTTATGTTGATTTGGGCGCGTCAAGGCAACTTAGTCTGTTATGAAGAAGCCTTTGATTTTAATTGTT
>JAJXYZ010000049.1 GCA_021780305.1 bacterium
CGATATCTCAACCAGGTCAACACCAGCCTCTTCGGCAATTTTAAGTGCCTCACTTCTGGTAAGTATTCCAAGTTGGTCGCCGTCCGGTCCAATCACGCGTAAATTATCTGCGCGAATTGCTTCATTTATGCGAATTGATGTACTGATTGTTGTCTCCTTTTTGAACGTGCAATCTTTGAGCGTTTACTCGCTAGCTATTTTACCAGATGTGAACAGGTAATTCAAGCGGATTAGCCACGGTATTGCAGGGCTTCGCTAATATGGGCCAAAGAAATGTCGGCCGTGCCGTCTAAATCGGCAATCGTGCGGGCGACTTTAATAATTTTTAAATAGCTACGGGCGCTTAGTGAAAGACGATCGGCGGCTTGTGATAAAAGATTTTTAACTTCCGGAGAAAGCGGTGCGAGTTTTGAAATTTCACGGTTTGTCATATTAGCGTTGTATCTAGTACTACAGCCATATCTGTCGGCTTGAACTTTTTGGGCCTTTTTGATCAGCTCTTGTGCTGATATATGTTGTGAATTACTCGACGAAGTTGTCTCCAGTAAGGCTTCATGGGGGACACGCGACACGTGAACAACTAAATCAATTCGATCAAGTAGTGGTCCGGATAATCTTTTTTGATAAGAAAATATTTGTGTGGCCGAGCAAACACATTCTTTTGAACTGTCGCCATAATAGCCGCAAGGGCAGGGGTTCATCGTCGCGACTAGCATGAAATCGGCCGGATAGATGGCTCGTCCTTCGGCACGGCTAATTGCGATAGTTTTATCTTCAAGTGGTTGGCGCAGGGCTTCTAGGCTCGCCCGTGGGTATTCGGGAAGTTCGTCAAGAAATAATACCCCAAGGTGGGCTAGGCTAATTTCACCAGGTTTCGGGCGATTGCCACCGCCGACAAGCGAAGTGCGGCTGGAGGTGTGGTGTGGCATTCTAAAGGGCCGCCTGGTAACAATTTCTTCATAAGCTTCGCCGGCAAGACTGTGCAGTTTAGTGGTGGCGATTTGCTCTTCTGGCGAAAGTGGCGGCAAGAGATTGACCATGGCTTTAGCTAACATTGTTTTGCCCGCTCCCGGCGATCCGTTAAGAAGAATATTGTGATGGCCTGCAGCAGCGATAATTAGGGCGCGCTTGGCTTGATCTTGGCCTTTGACGTCGTCAATTAGTGGCGGCGAGTCTGGTTCGTCCGGCTCAGCCACCTCAGCGTGTACTAGTGGTAGCAATTTGAGCTCGCCCTTAAGGTGTAAAAATATCTCTTTTAGCGAGGTGATTGGGATGACTTCAATGTCACTTATTAAGCTAGCTTGACGGGCACTGGCGACGGGTAGATATACACGGGTATAACCGTGTCGTCGGGCCGTTTCAGCGATACTAATAGCACCCTTTATGGGGCGCAGGTTGCCGTCCAGACCAAGCTCACCGGCATAGATGGCCTTATCGAGCTCTTGCTGCCTTAGCTGGCCGCTCACGCATAAAACCGCTAGGGCAATAGGCAGGTCATAATGCGCGCCATCTTTAGGCAGTTCGGCCGGGGCTAGATTGATAGTAATGCGCTTTTTAGGAAAGTCTAGCAAAGAATTGGTGATAGCGCTACGAACACGCTCTTTAGCTTCGTCAATAGCCTTATTGCCCAGTCCTACAATCTGAAAAGAGGGCAGTCCATTAGTAGAATCGCTCTCAACCTCAACGAGCGATCCCTCGAAGCCTATTGGTGCGATTGTCATGACACGAGCAACCATAAGTACTATTAGTTAATCACGACTACCATAAAGGTGCAAATAATGATATAATCAATCTGTTACGTTGGGGCTGACTTTAGCTTTGACGGAAGGATTTTAACATATTATTTTGCAAGTCGACCGTGGGCGTAACCCACAAATTTTAATTGCAACAGCATTTAAAACAGCAAAAGCTAAGGTAGTTGCGTTTGTTAACTCATTCCAACCCCTTACTCTTGCGCCAATCGCAGCCTAATACGCTCGATCATCACTTTCTGCAGGCGGCATAGACAGTTAGTGGTGTTATAAATATGCCGCTTGTTGGTTTGATGGGCAGCAACATCAAATCGAGACACTTTTTGCGCGATAACCGCAGTATTTTATGTCTAGCTTCTAGCTGCGGGTGTCGTTAACAACCAAGATAGACTAAACTTGTAGACGAATAATAGGTTACCTTTCGGACCGGGGTGCGATTCCCCGCAGCTCCACCAAATTGACTTTAAAATACCCACGCGTAGTGGGTATTTTTTATTAGCGACGCTACATATGTGGCTAATTTTTTATAATAAAAAACAACCGCCTGCGAGGAACGGTTGTTTTAATGTGGAGTTTTGGATAGCTGTTTGTTTTTGGCCCCTGCATAAGTTTTTTATTCAGAAGCTACCCCTATAATATGACGCCAAGACGCTTGTGTCAATAATAATCGTAAAGATTATTAAGTAAAAAATACCACGCAATTATTGAATGCATTTTAGCATCTGTTAGACGAATATGGGGCGTGTCAATTTATATCAGTAAACAACCCAGAGGGTGTTGTTATAATATGAAATTTTTAGCTAGTTTTGCGCCTTATGCTAATCGGGTGGGCTATGATATGTAAAACATAAAGTTATGTTTAGCTTATTTTAATATAACATTTTGCTGATATAAAGCTGATAAAAGATTGTCATAGTTTAGCCCAATTCATAATCTGCGATTTTTAATTAGGCTCTTTTGCCATGCCCGAGCTGGTGATGTTTTTTGTATGCGGGAAACTTTATACGCAAAAATAACTGCTAATAATAGGACTGTAAGCCAAAGATAGTACCGCCAATCGATAACTCATATTAGTTATTAAGCACATTGCATTTCTATATTCGCACGCACTTCTTATGACAATCAGGATTTTGGTTTAACTATCATATGGGCGATTTAAAGGCAGTGTCAATTAGTGTTGTTGAAATATTTATTGTTAATATAACATCGTTGTATTGTAGTCATATGCAATGTAATACATCTGTAATTTTTAGATAAATGGTAGTCAGAAGTAAATCATACAACGTTAAATTGATCCAGACATATTGACCAATCGAATAGCTTATGGTAATGTTGACTCAAGCTTTTAGAACACAAACACAAAGCCAAAAATACCTTAAAAATTCATAGCCTCATACCGATTTTTTGACGAATATTCGGTAACGACACGTAGCTAAATTGACTTGCACAAGCAGGACACGTACCTTTTGCTACTTGCTGGCGTTACCGATGTTTCGCCAAATCGGCGTAACGCTTTATGCCTAGTACTGATGCCTTTGGCATCGTGGAAGCGCATAGAGATACGTACAGACATATGCTCCTTAACTAAGGAGCGGTCAGTACGAATAGCCTGCAGCGGCAGGTGGTCAAGATTCACGGCTCAAATTTTATATTTAGGAGCGTCAGTTGCAATCTGGACATTTACACTTGTCGCTCGGGCTTGTTCCAATCTTAGTGATTATTTGGTGTTATAGTAATCATAATCATGTTGAAGAAAATAGTAATCGCCGTAACAATAGTAAGCCTCTGCTTGCTAGTCACTCTCGTTAATACCTCAACACCTACGGGCATTGGTCCATTCGGTATATTGGCTGTTTTTATGTCTGCCTATCTGTCATTACTTGGTGTAATGACTTTTTTTATATTTTCAGTCAGTAAGCTAACTGCTCACTTGTCGTCGGCATTTACGGTTAGAAAGCCTATCTTGGCTTTATCGTTTAAAAAATCATATTATTATTCGACTATATTTTCAGCTGCACCGATTATGCTGATTGGGCTTCAATCAGTTGGATCAATCGGGCCGTATGAATTGGCACTAGTCTTACTTTTTGTCGTTATTGGATGCATCTATATTACAAAAAGAGCTCGTTAAATTTACTTACATAAGCTTAATATCATTATGCTATAATTACAGATATGAAACCGGAGACCTCGTTACCAAATAATGTACCAGAGCGAATCCCTGACGGCTTTGGTCAATCTATTGAGCGCGCGCCTCAATATGTGGGCCCTGAAACTGGTATTGAAACTGGAGCGGAGCGTCGCGAACAAGCTTCAGAAGCCGCAGCCGCGGCCGCTGACAGTAGTGGTTTACCGATTGTCTTGCCAGCGCCAGTTGCTATACCCGTAGTGCCTGTAGTCGATGATTCTCAAATTAGCGCAACACCTCTTGTCGCTGGTGACGATGACCTTATAGAAAAAGAATGGGTTGATCGTGCTAAGAAGATTGTTGATGAGACCAGGGAAGATCCCTATAAACGAGAAGCGGCTGTTAGCCAACTCCAGAAAGATTACCAGAAAAAACGCTACGGAAGGGAGTTGGGTGAGGCTTAGGCGGCTTCACCTAATATAAGGCTGGTCGAATGTTAAGTTTTATCATAACGATTATCGTAGTTATCGCTCTTATGGGTGTCGTATTGGCGTTTGTCTTTTCGCAGTATAAGAAGACTCTCCGTGAAGCTAAAAACTACGAAC
>JAJXYZ010000023.1 GCA_021780305.1 bacterium
TTTTTGTAATTATTTCAGCCGAGGCCGGTTTAAGTGGTGACATCGACCTACGTTTAATCGAGACAATGTTGCAAGATTATGACGCCGAAACCACCGACATCGTGGTACTCGGCACTCACGGCGCCACGCAACTGACTCAACACGGTATTCCATACGTACGCTACTTTCAGGTTCCAGAAACCGATAAGTATATCGATGTCGGGCCAGTTATTGATGCGATTTTACCCTACTCAAAAGTTCTAGTTTATTATGAAGAGTACGTCTCGCTCGGTGTTCAGGAAATTAAAACGATTGACCTAGTCTCGAGTATGCGTAATATGAGTGAAGATGCCGGTGCAGATGATGACATTATGACCGTGCAGGATACGATTTTTGAACCGTCACTCGATGATATTGCCGATCAAATGGAAATGACAATGATGACACTCGCGCTTAGCCAAACTATTCTTGAATCGAGCCTGGCCCAAGCCGCCAGCCGCTTTAATGCTATGGCTATCGCTAAAAAACGGGCCAGTGACCTGTTAAGTGATTACAGTTTGGAGTTTCACCGCGCAAAACGAGGCGAAAGTGACCGACGATTACGCGAAGTTATGGTAAGTTTAAAGAAGAAGCGACAACATTCTGGGGGGCAGCGATAATGAAAAAAACCGAACAACCGACCGGCGAACAAGTCGGCATCATACAATCACTTCGCGGCTTAATGGCCAGTGTTAAAGTACTAGGTGAACTGCCAGAAGAAAAGGAATTATTAATCGTCGAAGGACACCCGGAAGTCTTTTTGGAAGTTAACTTCTTTAAGGCCAGTGAAGTCGTTTGCCTTAACTTAACCAACAGCCAAGTTTTGGCTTACGGCCAAAAAGTTTATCGTAGCCATAAAAAAGTATCAGTGCCGGTTGGGCCCGAAACTCTAGGCAGAGTGTTTAATGCCCTCGGTGAACCACTCGACGGTATGGCGGCTATTACCGAAAATCGACGATCAATCAGCCAGCCAAGTGGCACAAAAAGTTATCGCAACAGCGAAAAACTCGAGCTGCTGGAAACCGGCCTAAAAGTAATCGACTTTTTAACACCATTCGTCAAAGGTCGTAAAATTGGCATCGTCGGTGGTGCTGGTGTTGGTAAAACCGTCCTAACGATGGAAATGATCCACAACGTTACTCGCAACGAAAAAAGCTTGTCAATCTACTGTGGTGTTGGTGAACGTATTCGTGAAGGTAATGAGCTGTATGAAACCCTTAAAGAAACTAATGTACTTAAAAATACCGTGATGTTCTTCGGCCAAATGGATGCGACGCCAGCTATCCGCTCGATGGTTGGCCCAGCCGCCGCCACGGCGGCAGAATATTTCCGTGACGAAGAAGGCCGCGATATTCTATTTTTCGTGGACAACATTTATCGCCATACTCAAGCCTTAACCGAACTATCAACCAACCTTGGTCTAATCCCATCTGAAGGAGGCTATTCACCAGTTGTCTACACCGAACTACGCCGACTTGAAGATCGTCTAAGTTCGACCGATAAAGGTACAATTACGTCCGTCCAAGCTGTCTATATTCCCGCCGATGACCTGTCTGACCCAGCCGTCCAGGCCATCTCGCAACAGCTTGATTCAGTCTTGGTATTATCACGTTCCATTGCTGAAAGTGGCATTCGACCCGCGGTCGACCTGCTTAAAACCACCTCGTCGCTTTTGACGCCACAAATTGTTGGTGATCGTCATTATCGCCTTGCCGGCAAAGTTCAAGCCATCATGCAAAAGTATGATTCCTTAAAAAACATTATTGCCATCGTTGGTGAAAACGAATTGTCGCCAGCCGATCGAACCGATTACCAAAATGCTAAAAAGCTAGTCCAGTTCTTTTCCCAGGATTTTGCAGTAGCCGAACATCTTTCTGGCAAGCCAGGACAATACTTCACATTAGAACAGACACTAAAAGGTATTGAGCAAATCTTAAACGGTGAAGCCGTAACCAGCGATGCGCCACCAGAAAAGGTAGCCGAAAAATCATGAGTCGCGCGGCCGACGAAGGCGAATTAAATGTAATTGCCCGTGCGCCATTTCATGTCTACTATGAAGGTAAGGCTCAGTCACTAACCGCCACTAATAGTGTTGGCACTTTTGATATCTTGCCCGGCCACGCTGATTTTTTTTCAATCCTTGATCCAGGCGAGGTCATTATTGATAGTGGCGCCGAGGATCCAGTTAGCTTTATTGCCAATAATGGTATTGTTACCGTTCGAAATAATGAAGTTATGTTATTTGTTAATATGTAAGTTATTGCATCACAATGTAATCAAAGGCGTAGCCACCAGGAGCCATGGCGCCATTTACACCGATACTAAAGCCACTTGCAGTGCGATTCACATAGACGCTACCAACGCCACCACCTATAGCTGTAACGACGACATGTGGGGTTGAGCTATAGGCCATACGAAATGTCACGTAAGCAACAATGCCGCTACCAGCACCGGCACCAATATTTGCCGCCACTGTACCCGAAGCGTCATTACCACTAATCGACACCGTTCCGTTAGAACCGACAGCTGATCCGGGGCTAACACCTGGCGCCGAGCCCCGAGTTATGACATGACCACCGATTGTAAGTGTAGTGTCGGATATTAAGCTGACTGCTTCAAATGACCGCGCTGACAATGTGCCGCCGACCGCCAAGCTACCCGACACATTAACATTATTCTCAACTGTAAATAACTGACTAACTGTTACCGGACCCTGCAACCGGGTCGAGCCAGCTACGTTAATGTCTTTGCGTAGATTTAAGGTCGAGATTGTGCCATCCCCATTAACATTTAACTGGCTGAGTGAGGTATTTCCCGCTTCAAGATTAGCCAAGCTAGCGTCATTTGCCGTAAACTTACTATTTAGTTTTAGCTGGCCAGCAATACTAACATCACTACTAACCGTTACCTTGCCCTTAAAATCCGCATCCGGCCCGACTACCAGTTGCGTACCAAGGCTACCAACCGGATTACGGCTAACCCCTAGCGTATCAAGCACAGCAGGACTAATTGTTACCTCATTACCACTAGTCGAAGCGCCATTTTTAGCCTGACCATTCATCAAAAAACTAATAATAATCGCGTTTATTGCTAAAATTAGTACCACGACGCCAAGTCCAATAAAAGTCGCTTTGTGACTCGGTCGATAGGAGCCACGACCAAATCGCCTAGATTTAACAGGCGTTGCAGGCGGATTGCCCGTAGAGGTCTCGGTCTCACCATCGGACTGTGACCGCAACACTTCTGGCGCTGGTGGCTCGCTGGTGGCTTTCTTCTCTCCCGAAGAAGGGCTATCGGTCATCATTACTTCCTTAGTTAATTACGACAAGTATACCGCTTAACCTTAATACGAGCAATGTGTTTGATTGCGCTTATGTAATTAGCTTGCAATATTATCACCTTTCACCAACAATAGAGTTTATGTCGAGGAGATTAACGGGATGGATCGGAATATTTTTAACGTTGTTATTATGTTTTTCATATTCGACTACTACAACCAAAGTCGCCGCCCTCCAATCTGCCAATTATCAGATTGATGAAACTAGTGTTGGTTCGGGTGGCTTAATTCAATCAAGCTCGGCCAATTATGGTGCCGCCGATACTATCGGTGACTTAACAGTTGGCAACACCGCATCATCCAATTACCAGGTTAATACCGGTTCTAAAACCACGAATGATCCGGCGTTGGCATTCTCGATAAACAGCGGCGCTATCAATTTCGGGAGCTTTACGGCCAGCAGTGCCACTGTCACAACAGCGACTTTCTCGGTTTCTAACTATACAAGCTACGGATATGTCGTTCAGGTAGTAGGGAATCCACCTAGTAACGGTAGCCACATGATTCCAGCCATGACTACCTCCGGACCATCGCAAGCTGGAATTGAACAGTTTGGTATCAACCTGGTAGCAAATACATCACCTAGTTCGGTCGGCGCAAACCCGGATAACGGACAATTTGGATTTGGCGCAGCCGCCGCCAACTATAACACCTCTAACCAATACCGCTACGTCAGTGGCGAAACTGTAGCAATGGCGCCAAAAAGCTCCGGGCTAACCAATTATACAATCAGCTACCTAGTGAACGTAGCAAGTCTAACCCCTGGTGGACAATATACCAGCAATCAAACAATAATCGTGACTGGTACCTATTAAATTAACCTTCAATTGACATTTTTAAGCATTTTATCAATTATCTGTTGACACGGTATAACGCTCGTGCTATTCTCGGAGCAAATGTCTCTATAGACACTAAAAAATTAAAACAAAAAAACTGGAACACCAACCAATGAAAAAACAAACAAATTTACTATCGAGGTCATTAAGCCTTACAGTGTTATTCGCGATGATTGTCGGGCAAATCTTTCAGGTTAGCTCCGTTCATGCCGCGCAA
>JAJXYZ010000070.1 GCA_021780305.1 bacterium
TAAATTCGCTGTGACGAGTTACTCCCAATTTGCTTGTTTAACCAGTCATTTAAGAATAGTTCAAGATCTGGTTTAGTAACGGCCGCAATTGTATATGTTGTCGATGCCGTTAGTTTCGCCTTACCGTCAGGTGATTGAGCGTCAACCGCCGGGTTCGACACTGGCGTCGCACTACTAATCGCGAAGCTATCTGGTATAACGACTTCGCCATTGGTAAATTGTTTAATCAGCTGTTGCTTTACCGTATCTGACGATAGTTGAGAAAGTTGCGTCGTCGCCTTCTGGACATCGTCAGCTGTCACTACTGTCACGATATTGTCTGATCCACCACTGGTCGGCGACGTAAACTGCGCCGTTACGCCACTTGGCGAACCAGATAGACTGCCGGATGCGCCGTTATAGTTGGCGCCAGGTGCCGCTGCCGTCACCGTTCCCGAGGCTGAGCCAGTTGTGGCGCAGGTAATATTGCCACATGGGAAACTCGCGCCGGGTACAGTTACACTAGAATCGGTCGTAAAGACCAGGCCAGATGACGATTTTAGTTCAGTTCCAGCCGGCACCGAGGTGCTTGTTAGTGAATTATTTGAAAACTTAACCGTACCAGCCGCTTTGTTGCCAGTATTTTTTTGGCCCGTGGCTGTAAAGTCAACGCTGACGTCATTTTTTGTTTGCTGCGTCACAGATTTAATGATGCCCTTCGTCACATCTGAACTAACACCACCACCTAAAGTTGCGGTCGTATTAACCGGTTCGGTTATCGTCCGCGCGGTAATAATAACCTTTGCGGCTGGGGCAAATACTAACGCCCATACCAACAGACCGATCAGTAAAATCGCCGCACCAATACCTAAAAATAACTTCTTTCGAAATGATGAGAAATTTGGCACCTTCGAAGTTTTAGTCTTGCTCGCAAAGTTAGCAGTTGTCGTCGGATTTTTAACCGCATTACCTAAAGCGGCTACCGATACAGCATCGTCATCAATATTTATCGTATTAAGCTCTCCGTCTGATACATCACTTGGCGAAGATTTTCCAGCCGTCTTGGCTAATTCGCCAACTGGCAATTGCGAACCATCAATTATGTCGTCACCATCATCGACACTTAATGCCGAGATTGGAGCAAGTTCAGGTTTGCTTTGCAAATTCTTAGCGATTGGTATGCCGGCAACGGTTGATAAACCGATTAAGGCTTGGTTATTAGTGATCAGCACCAAGCGTTTATGGCTTGAGCTTGCCATTCTATCTAAAAGACGTAAATTAACGGCACTCTGAAGGATTCCGACGTGCTTAGGCGGAACTAGGGCTACAATATTCTCTTTGCAGGCCTTAATTTTGCCGATAATCGCCGTGATATCATCTTCGACATCAATGTAAATAACGTCTTTGTTCATAACTATATTCTAAGTATCCGATTCAGTTTTTCTTTAATTGAATCACCTTCTCCACTACCCATTATTGTATCATAGCCAACCCTTAGCAGGCCCATGGCAGTTATAAAAGTGTGATCGCTAGCTCCGCCAGTTGTATCTGTTATACCTATAACCTCTGACGGTTCAATGTATTGGACAACTGGTTTTTTAGCAAAGGGCAGATCTTTGTGCCAATCATCACGTTTTAATGCCTCGACTAGCTTGTTTAAACTGGCGCCACCTCCACAAAGTAAAATGCGATTTGGTAAGTGATCGATTGAATCGAACTCACTAAGAGCTAGCTCAACACCGGCTACCCAAACCTCTAAGGTCTTGTCAATAGCGGCATTCACCTCTTTAGCGACGCTTGTTTTAATCTGGCTATTATCAATATTAACCTTCAGTTTTTCAGCATCCTTGTAAGACAAGTCCATTTCGCTGGCAATCGTACGCGTAAAGCTACGGCCACCGATACCAAACATCTTAGTACCTTCGACACCACCGTCGTTGACGACCGCTATGTCGGTCGTGCCACCACCAACGTCAGCCAAAATTGCCGTAAAATTACTGCTGGCATCACTACCAAGCAAGCTGCGGCTAACAGCAAATGGCTCAGCAGCAACAGCCAATAGCTCGAGTGATAGTTCGTCAGCCACGCGCTCTAAAGCGCCAATATGAACCATCGGCGCAAAGGCCGTATAAATCTGAACTGCCACGTCACGCCCCTGAAAACCAATTGGATTACTGATTTTGTAACCGTCAATATGAATGCTAACCAGCGCACTGTTTACCAGTTTTACCTCGACATCCTCATTGCCAGTCTCGAGAGCAATTTGTTTTTGAGCCTTGCGTTGAGCGCGCTCTTGAACCTTTTCAATAATAAATTCCATTTCAGCTGTATCAAGTGGACGATCAGGCTGTGGTCGACGATAGCGAATCGTGTTTGTTACACCTTTAACTAGCTCGCCAGCAATACCAATCACGACCCGTTTAGCCTGCAGACCAGCCTGGGATTCAGCCTGGGATAAAGCGTCTTCACAATTACGAACCACCCCTGCAATATCGGCAATCGCGCCAGAATGCATGTCGCTAAGCTCTTGGCGAGCGCGACCAACCCCAACGATACTTAAACTGTCATCTTCGAGCTTGGCAATTAGAGCTTTAACAAACTCCGTACCAATGTCGAGTGCGACAATATAATCATTTGATGAATCGGTCTTGCGGTTTTTTCGTAATTTTTCAAATACCATGAGTAAATACCATTATATACCAAAGATGCTTATGGTCACAAAGAGTTGTATATAATGTTATTTTATGGTATAATAAAGCAATGGACAATACTCAAAAGTCTAACCCCTATGGCGAAGCCGCTAAATCGACTGAAGATACCTACCACAGCCCTCTTGACGAAGAAGAGAGGCTTTTAGAGGCGAGACTTTTTGAGTACGAACTTGAATTTCTTGAAACAACCAGACAGTTAATCGACGCTCTTGAAAAATATAAGGAACCTGATCGAATCGCCTACTCATATAATATGATCGGTATGAGTCATGATGTTTATAAATATCCGGCAGTTATTGATGATTTTACCGGCAATAAAGATTTCGATTCTATCGACATAACGGTCACTAATGAAGGTGGCGCATCTTCGACGACTATCGAAATGCACGGATCATTTGGCACGGTTTATTTATCTCGTGATGCTGCCGGTCCCGAATCTGATGACGATCAAGAAGGCGATAAAATTATCGACTTAAGTGGCGAGACTCACCCTATTGACACCGTACCAGCTCATCAGATTAATGATTTTCTATTTAGTGTATCGCAACGTGGCATTGATCCTGCTGTTAAAAGGCAAGATGCTATGAACGGTTATATCGAAAGAGTTAACGGCGAGGATATGCGAGACGCACTTGATGCCGCGGCTTATTCGTCTTTGGTTCACTACTCTTATACGCTAAATGAACATGCAACTGTTTGGTTTAGTCGAGATGGCGTAATGGGAAAAGGCAAAATTAAAAGCATAACTCTTCACTATAAAGACTCCAATATGGACCACCGAGTAGTACAAATTCAAATCGACAAGGGTATGAATATTACGTTTGTAAATCTAGAATCTGATAACCCATTATTGGAAGATTTAAATACTCGAGAAGAAGATTACGCAATGGCGCTCCAAATCATAAAAGAAGAAACCGAGAATATCATACGTGCCGCCAATGAAGCAGCCCCAGTCGTTATCGAGTTGTTGCCACCGGATTTGCTAAAAGAACTCTAGATTACGATTATTTTAGTACGGCTTTAATGCGCCGAATGCCAGCGCTACTGGATTCTTCTTTAACAATCTTGAACTTTTTACCACCTTCGGCCAGATGACCAGTGTGTTCCACGTGAGGACCACCACAAATCTCAAGTGAAGCCATTTGATCACCCTCACCCATCTGATAAACTCTGACAGTTTCACCATAACGCTCGCCGAATGGACCAATTGCGCCCATATCAAGGGCTTCCTGAGCGGGATATTCCTTATATGTAACTGGCAAATCCGCCTCAATCCAGCCGTTGACTAAATCTTCGGCCTTTTTTATATCTTCGTCGGTCATTTTGCCGTCGTGGTTAAAATCAAACCGTAGGCGTTCTTCATTGATATTGCTGCCGTGTTGGCGTAATTCAGAACCATAAAGTTGGCGCAATGCTGATTGCAATAAGTGCGTGGCGGTGTGATATTTTTTGTGAATATCGTCCTGGCCGCCCAAACCGCCCTTAAACTCACCCTTTGTGGCGGTGCGCGATCGATTGCGCTGTTCTTCCATTTTAGCGTCAAACTGTTCGCGCCAGTTATCGGGTAAATCAATGCCCTGCTTGAAAGCTTCTTCAGTCGATAGTTCGACGGGAAAACCATAGGTATCATAAAGTGTAAATAATACCGAT
>JAJXYZ010000036.1 GCA_021780305.1 bacterium
CGAAAAAGCTAAAAACAAAAGCCGTACCGGTTGAGATGAAGTTGGCAACAAGCTTATCGACACCTAAAAAGACCAAACCAAATAAAATACCAAAATCGATTGCTGTATTGGCGCCACCAACAAGGGCAAAACGCAGTTTTTCAGCGTGCTTTTTTAGAAGATTTTGCAATGTGACTTTCCTCGATAAAATAGAGCGGGCGTTGTTTAACTTCTTTGAAAATGCGACCAATGTATTCCCCGATTATTCCAAGTGATAATAACTGTACGCCGCCCAGGAATAGCATTATGGCGATTGTTGACGGATAGCCAGCCACCTGGCTGCCCATAATGACGGCTTTCACTATTACGAATACTAGGTACAAAAATGCCGACAGTGATACCAAAACACCCATGAATGTCGAAATTCGTAGCGGTGTGGTTGAAAATGACGTAATGCCGTCAAACGCTAAATTAAATAGTTTTTTATAGTTCTGTTTGATTTCGCCGGCTGCTCGTGGGTCACGGTCATAGGTGATTTCTTTTTTCTTAAATCCAATCCAGCTATACATACCTTTGGTGTAGCGTTCCGATTCGCGGAGTTGTTTGATAGCTTCGACGCAGCGCTTGTCGAGTAAGCGAAAATCACCTGTGTTTTTAGGTATGTTGATTAATGGAGTCATTTTGCCCATCAACCAGTAATAACTTTTGGCTGTAAACAGTTTGAACCATGTCTCGCCTTCACGGGTGTTACGTTTGGCGTAAACGTCGTCATAGCCCTCTTCCCAGTACTTAATCATTTCAGGGATAAGTTCGGGTGGGTCCTGCAGGTCAGCGTCAATAATAACCGTGGCGTCACCGGTGACATGGTCAAGACCAGCAATCATACCGGTTTCTTTACCAAAGTTACGCGACAGACTGACGTAGCCGATACGGTCATCAGTTTCGGCGTATTCTTTAATCATATCTAAAGTTTTATCAGTACTACCGTCGTCGGCAAACATAAACTCAAATTCATAATTTTTATTATCGTTTGCTAGCTTGCCCAGACGGTGATACAGCTGTTCCAGGACATCTTCTTCATTGTAAGCGGGGATTAATATACTAATCTTTTTCATTGCTATCAGTATAACATTCGGGGTTACTTTATGCCTGTAAAAAACCGACGAAACTTACGGATACCGGTCTGTTCAGGTGGTAGGTCATTCCACAAAATACTTTTTATGTAGTCCGCCGATACCCTTTTGTCTTTTTGAATTTGTTGACGTTCGCCGAGCTTCTTAAAACTAAGTATAAAGCCCATCCAAGCGCCTTTTAGGGCTGGTTTGCCATTACCCTTAACGATCGCATTAGCTAGCATCAGCCAGTAGGACAGATAAAAACGCACACCAACTGTAAATAATAATTGGCGAGGTACGTTTTTTATGAACAGCATTGGTGAATTCTTAAAAATCTGGTAAACCGTAAAACCGGGGATTTTGCGGCTGGTGGCGCCCTGTTTATGATAGGCAATGGCATCCGGGGTATAAACCACCTTCCAGCCAGCCAACTGTGCCCGAAAACTAACATCAACATCTTCGTAATAGGCAAAAAAGTCTTCATCAAACAACCCGATATCCTTGAACAAAGCTGTTTTATATAGGGTTGCGCCGCCAGTTCCGCTAAATACTTCACCTGTTTTTGGTGCTTTTGAGGTGGTGTCACCGCGATTTCGTGGAAAAGCTAGTCCCCACTTGGAAAACCAATCGCCGGTACTATCAATAGTCTTGCCGTCTTCATGTAACAGCAGACCGGTTGCCATGCCGATTTTTTTATCATCAATAGCCCTCACTAAACTAGTCAGCCATTTTTTATCAGCTACGGCATCGTTATTAAATAAGGCGACATACTCAAAATCTTCATTTAAAGCCCATTCGATACCAGTATTGACGCCACCGGCGAAACCAAAGTTGGTTGGATTATAGATTACATCAACCATATTGCTATGTTGTGACTGATACTTATCAAGTAGTTCTTTTGAATTGTCGATTGATCCATTATCAATTACGACTATATGAAACTGTTTGTAGGTTTGGTCTAAAAGTGAATCGAGGCACATTAAAGTGTCGTTAATTCCATTCCAGTTGAGCACAATGATAGCAACTCTGTTCATATAACCCTATCTTATAACAAAAGCTGATATAATTATCTGCAGACTTATGAAACTTTCAAATATTTTCAGCAGACGAAATCGTATTTTGCTACGCGAACTGGTTGTAACTGACTTTAAACTTAGATATCAGGGTTCGGTGCTAGGATATCTTTGGTCTCTATTAAAACCACTGTTTTTATTTGCGATCATGTATATTGTATTTGGCAATTTCCTTCGCGTTGGTGATGCGGTAGAACACTTTTCGGTATATTTACTGCTTGGTGTTGTTTTTTGGAGTTTCTTTACAGAAGCCACAAGCCAAGGCCTGGCGTCAATCGTCAATCATGGTGAGCTCATTCGAAAGATAAATTTTCCAAAATATATTATCGTTGTGTCGGGTAGCTTGTCGGCGCTGATAAATCTGGGGCTAAACCTGATTATTATTATGGTATTTATTTTAATCAACGGCGTAAAAATACACTTCTCGGCTTTGTTGTTTCCTTTATATACAATCGAGCTATACATATTCGCTTTATCGCTAGCCTTTTTGTTGTCCGCCTCTTACGTAAAGTTTCGAGACGTCAGTCATATATGGGAGGTGCTTTTGCAGGGTGCGTTTTACGCCACACCTATACTGTATCCAATTACACTTGTTATTAAGCAGGCCGGTCATACAGCGGCCCAGATTTTAATGATGAATCCAGTAGCGCAAATCATTCAGGATGCTCGTTATGCACTAGTAACTCATCAAACCGTCAGACTAGAAGACCTTACTTCAAATATATTTATTCAGGCTATACCTTTTGCTATTGTTCTATCGTTTGCCATATTTTCTGGGCTTTACTTTAAAAAACATTCGTCATACTTTTCGGAGAACGTCTAAATGCAAGAACCCGATCAACCTGCAGTTGTTGTTAAAAATTTATCAAAAACATTTAAAATACCCATCGATAAATCAAATGGTATTAAACAATCTATCGTTAGATTTGCTAAGAGAAAAAAAGGTTACAGAAATTTCAATGTACTTGAGGATATATCTTTTGAAATAAATAAAGGCGAGTTCTTTGGCATTGTAGGGCGTAATGGAAGTGGCAAGAGTACGCTGCTTAAGCTACTAGCTGGCATCTATACTCCAGATAAAGGTCTTGTTCAGGTGAACGGTACGCTAACACCATTTATCGAGCTTGGTGTTGGATTTAACCCAGAACTAACCGCGCAAGAGAATGTGTATCTTAATGGTGCTCTTCTTGGATTTAGTCGGGATGAAGTTACAAAGATATACGATGAAATTGTTAATTTTGCGGAACTTGAGGACTTTATGTCGGAGAAGCTAAAAAACTTTTCATCAGGTATGCAGGTTCGATTAGCTTTTTCAATTGCAATTCGTGCGCAGTCCGACATATTACTAATGGACGAAGTGTTGGCGGTTGGAGATGCCGATTTTCAGAAAAAATGTTTCAATGTCTTTAGACGCTTAAAAAAAGAGGGTCGCACTATAGTCCTTGTTACGCATGATATGGGGAACGTCGAAAAGTTTTGCGATCGAGTTCTAGTTGTTGATAAAGGTGCTATTTTAGCTGTAACTACGCCATCAAATGCCGCGGCTGCTTACGCAAGACTGAATATTGATGACTCTAAGCCAACAGAATTAAATGGCCTCGAAGAACAACCGGGCCGATGGGGTTCGGGCGGAATACGAATAAAAAGTATTGCCATTAAGTCTGCCAAAAAAACCGTTTCACCAGTTTTTAACTTTGAAGATGAATTACAGCTAACAATCGAGCTAGAAAAGCAAAAAGAATTCGAACACACACCGTTTGATGTAGGCCTTGCCTTTATTAATCAGGATAATGTAACGGTTGCTGGACCTAATAGTTCAAACGAGCAGTTAAGTGCTGATACGAACACGATTACCTATACATTAAGCAACTCGCCTTTGCAGCCAGGTGACTATAGCGTAACAGTGGTTGTTATAGATAGAGAAACAAATGAGCCGTTCGATTTTTACGATCGTGCTACATCGTTTCATGTTATTTCGGATAAGCCAGCACAAGGTGTTGTGGCTGTTAGTGGTTTATGGTCAGCAAAATAAAACTCGTTGACGAGCTTAGCCCAGACGGCTCTAGTCGGTTTTTTATTATGGTCTCACTTTTAAATATTCTGAATAATAAAAACAAAACCATTAAGCTACTTGATGTTGGCGGCAGTAGTCCGTATATGGCAAGCGCGCTCAATTCGCTCAATGCTCCATTTGAAATATCAGTTATTGATATATTACCAAAACCAGAGCATTTCAAGGGTGAATATATCCAGGGCGATGCTTTAAACATGCCGTTTGCGGATAACAGCTTCGATACGGTAATTTCAACTGATGTTCTCGAGCATATACCTTATCAAAATAAGATTGATTTTGTTCACGAATGTTTGCGTGTTGCAAAGAATTATGTAATTATTGCCGCACCTTTTGATAGCGACGCAGTCGACGCCGCCGAACACGCTACGAACGATCTTAATGTAAAACTATTCGATGTTGGACAGTCGTGGCTGGAAGAGCATTTTGAATATAAAAAACCAAACCTTGATAATGTGCTGCAGGCTATTAACAAAAAGGGTTATGAAGCCGAGGTTGTTGGGTCAAACAATCTTTACAACTGGATATTATCGACACATCTAAATTTAGTTGAGGCAAAGCTCGGACTTGATAGTAAAAAACTTATAAACATCAACAAATTGTTCAATAAGTCGCTACTAACCTCAAATGATATGTCACCGCCATTTTATAGGCACTTTGTCGTCGTATCAAAGAAAAATTTATCGATTGATAAAAAGGAAAAAATAGACGCACTGCGCAATCCTTCAGTTAGCCATAAAGAGTCGATTATCTACATTCATAGTCTTTTAACGCTCGTGGCCGAAAAGATGAAAGAATCAGATATTAAAATGAAACAGCTTGAAAAAACATCAAATAGTGAAGTTTACGATTTAAATAAACAAATCGATAATCTAAAGAGCGAGTTGGCGGATAAACAGTCTATAATAGATAAATGTAGACCGTACATTTATCTATTAAACGGCGGTCCTTTTTCAAAAATAGGGCGTGGAAAAAAATCGAAGAAACAAATCTGATAGTTAGGAATGTGAGCAAAATGACAGACGATCGACGTATTCATAAAAAAATTGAACAAACTGAGTACAGGGCAAAGATACTTGAAGCGGAGCTAAATGCTATTCGCCAATCAAAAGCTTATAAAATCGCTCGATCACTGAGTGTTATAAAAAATCGCGTTACCGATGATCCTGTCGGTTTGACTAAAAAAGCGGCCCACATCCTATTAACTAATCCGAAGAAGCTAACCCACTTAATGCGGGGCGCTAATCGTATAAATTTTATGCAACAAAGCGTTATGGATCAAACGGGTAAGTATCAGGAATGGATTCTGCTTAACGAACCCGACGAAACCGAGCTTGATAAACAACGAACGCAAAGCGATTTATTTAAAAAGAAGCCACTCATCAGCATAATCACGCCAGTCTTTAATCCACCTGTAGATGTGCTAGAGGATTTAATTGAGTCGGTTCTTAATCAGACGTATCCCTATTTCGAACTTTGTTTAGGCAATTTTGGCGACAACGAAGACGTTAAGATGCTTTTAGAAAAGTACGCCTCACTAGATAAACGTATAAAGCATACTATCTTCACCGAAAACAAGGGTATAGCCGGAAACTCAAACCTAATACTTGAAACCGTAAAAGGTGAATATATTGCACTACTTGATCATGATGATACGATTTCGTCAGACGCGCTTTACGAGAACGTCAAAAAGATTAATGAAAAGTCATACGATTTTATTTATTCCGATAAAGACAAAATCGATATTGATGGTAACCGGTTTGAGCCACTATTCAAGCCAAAACTATCACCGGAAATGCTACTTAATATAAACTATCTAACACATCTTAATCTGATGAAAACATCAATCGTAAAAGAAATCGGTGGCTGGGATACTGATACGGATGGTGCCCAAGATTGGGATATATTCTTACGAGTTATTGCTAATTCCAAAGAAGTCGCGCATATACCGCGGATTTTGTATCACTGGCGAGTTATTGCTTCATCAACTGCGATGTCGATTGAAACTAAGCCATATGCGCTTGCTGGACAACGCCGAGCTGTCGATAAGTATCTTGACCTAAATAAGATACCGGCCAAATCGTATCATAAAAAAACAGAAATGTTTTTGGAGTGGGACGATAAGGTTATCGATAAAAGCCCGATTGTTTTCATATATTTTAGCAGTACGGCCAATACCCTACGTGCCATTCGTCATATCAGAAAGCATGCCGGAGGGGCAAGGTTTAACATATTAGTTAAGGGCGATGAAGAGCTTGATGCTAAACATCTTGAGTCAATCTCTAATTATACCGAAAAGGTCAAAGTTTATAACTATAACCAGCAAAATATCTACCAGGTTATCGATAAGTCGCTTAAGAATAGTAAAAACAAAACAGCTTTGTTTATTCTTGATTCGATTCTTCTACCAAGAAGTAATTGGTACGAAGATTTGGCTGGCTGGCTGACTATAAATGACATAGCTGCTGCAAGTGGCAGAATTGTTGATCGACGCGATCTGATTGTTGATAGCGGGGCTATCGTGACAGGTGATGGCCATTACTTCCCTATATTCCAAGGATATCCACGATTCTATCAGAGCTATTTAGGCAATGCAGAGTGGATTAGGGATTTATCGATTGTATCTTCTAGTTTTGTTGCCGTAAAAACAGAAAAACTAAAAGAGTATCAAGCGCTTAAGCTAACGCCACTAAATCCAATGCTTGATGACTTCTTTTTGTGGGTGAGCCAAAAGAGTCGCATTGTGGCGACTCCACATGTTACGGGATCAATCTACGAGAATGATACTAATTTAAATGCAATCCACAAGCTTGATCTGGGTGCTTTTGGCGGATCAAAATACACCGACAAGTTTGGCAATGCCAACATGAGCGCCGCCGATCCATTAAGGCTATTCGAAGATGAAGCTTTGCCGGGCCATGATATTAGCGATACGCCAAGTGTTGACGCTTACCAGCACGACGCGACCATATTAGCGGGTAGCTTTGATATATCAGAGGAAGAGATTCAAGCGAATGCTGCACTACTTAGTCGGCCAAAATCTGGCGAAGCGAAGAGTGTGGCCTGGTTTTTGCCCTCATTTGATGCTGTTTACGCTGGATTAATGAATATATTTAACTTCGCTGACTACTTGAATACAAAAAAAGGCTTACGAACAACTATTTATATTTTAAAAAATTCAACCGATGTATCCGAAGAGAAACGACAAGTTGTCAAAGCTTTTCCGTCACTTTCGGGTGTAAAATTTGTCGGCATTCGACCAGACCAAGTTTCAGAAATAAAAAGCCATGACATGGGTATAGCCACCCAGTGGGCAACCGCCTATCCACTGGCTAAAGCGATGAATATTGATCGAAAGTGCTACTTTATTCAAGACAATGAGGTTAACTTTTATCCAAAAGGCTCGATATCGTCACTAGTTGAACTTAGTTATCGATTTGGTTTTACGGCGATTGCTAATACGGCAGGATTACTTGATATGTACGAAAGAGAATACGGCGGAAAGGGAGTAGTTGTTAAGTCGATTGTCGACTTAAGCTCGTATATTCCTCGAGAAGATGTTTTCTACACACCCAAGGCTCCGTATAAAGTTTTCTTTTATGCGCGCCCAAATATGCCTCGTAATGCTTTTGAGTTAGGCGTGGCTGGCCTGAAGCTGCTTAAACAGCAGTTGGGTAATAAGGTGGAGATTATTACAGCTGGTGCAGCGTGGGATGCTGCTTCGTATGGCGTCGAAGGTATGTTTACTAATCTGGGAAAAATTGAATATAACTCTGTGCCAAAATTATATCGATCTGTCGATGCGGGAGTTATGTTTATGTTTAGTGGTCACCCTGGAGTGACAGCGTCGGAGTTGATGGCGAGTGGATGCCCAGTAGTCGTAAATGAATATAACGATATTACATGGCACGAGTTATATAAAAATGAAAAAACCTGCCTAACCTCAAAAGGAACTGCCTCAGAAATTGCCCGTAATGTAAGGCGATGCCTTGAAGACAATAAACTCCGAAAAGTGCTCATAAAAAATGGCTTGGCAGTTACCAAAGATTTCTACTCTGGTTACGATGAATCGTGCGAAAACGCTTTTAAAGAAATTGCCTAAAGTAGTTTGTAAAAATACCGGTAACTAATTAATTGGCGATCCATCTGGTATCGATGTAATCGTTGTGCCATAAAGATAAACTCTTGGAATTGAGCTGTATGGTTGATACGCCGCACCATTAGTTATCCAGTGCTTTTGACCATCTTTAATTAAATAGTATTTGCCCGAGTCATCAGTTACGACTAACGAAACCGATCCGGACAACGATACATTATCGAAGACTGATGGTGCAACTGCTAAGACGCTGCTGTTCGTAGTAAAACCGACTAAAGTATTGCCGTCTGGGAAACCTAAGGCGGTGCCAAAGTTAAGTAATTTAATTCCAGAGCCCGACTTTTGTACAAGATTTGACGCTATACTGGTGTCGTCTGGGATTAGTGCTAGGGTGTTTGGTGATAGAGTAGTTGGCTGGACTCCGCGACTTAAGTAGCCGAGCGAAACCTGCTGTGCGAATGACAAGGATAGTTTCTTTCCTTGATTGATTAGCCATATTCTATGGTCGGTACTGTCGCTTGATTTAACTAAGTACGACGCCTCGCTAGATGTTGAGAAATAATCATTAGGTAGCGTAGTTTGGCTGAGCGAAGTTGCGTTATATGTATCCTTGAAGCTATTTATCGGAATTTTTTGACTATTTGCGGCCATTACATATGAGGTGCCGTTTATGCTAATAAACGCCTTTAGGGTGGATCCTGTAGTGTAATTGCCGAGCGTTGCATCGCTAACAGTAGGTGTCGATGAAGTTGCTCCCCAGACGTCTTTAAAACCGCTGTCGATTGGGTATTTTGTGGAATTCATCAATAGATAGGCCTGTCCACTAGTTGATTGAGCTAGATAATTTAGGAACGCACCCTCCGGAACCATTTTAATTAGTTGACTAGATGAATTGATGACTGACCCGCCCCATGCACTTTTTGCATATGCGGATGATAAGTAGTGTCGGATTCCGTCCATCATTATGTAGGTGTAGGGTGAACCCGGTGTGTTAATGACACTCGTGGCGTTTACGCCTTGGTTAAGAAGACCGACGCTTTCATTACTATAAACTGGTGGTGCTACGCCTTGGCCAAGCCACGCAGTGGCGGTTGCTGCGTCAGGGATATATTCTTTATTGACGTCGATAAGCCAGTATGCTGACGGGCTTGATGTCTGAACGACATATGACAGATTGCCGCCATCAGTAAAGGTGGACATAAAATTACTGCTAAGTGAGGTTGGGCTTTGGTTTGATGGCTTGCCCCACAGGTATGCCAATGAGCTATCAGTTATATAGTGTTTTTTGCCACCTTCAAGCATGAACCACTGGCCATTTGTTGAATTAAGCGTAAACTGAGAAGCTGTCTCGTTCGGTAAGAATGATAAGGTAATACTAGCGTAGGTTATAGCTGTTGACTGGCTATAATAAGCATTCTTGATTGCGGTATTTGAAAAGGAGAGTTTTCTGCCGGTGTCGATAACGTAGTAAGACGTACCGTCGGTTGCGTATGAGCTTAGGCTACTGGTTGCCGTAGGTATACTGTTAAGGTAAGTGGTTGACAAACTTGTTAGTTGATCCGGTGTGTATCGCCATTGGTAGAGCATCGACGGATCGCTAATTGGGTGCTTTGTGCCTTTATCGATAAGCCAGTATGACGTGCCTGGTTGTGAAGCATCGGTGACAAACCGTCCTAGCCAATTGCCGCTAGGAATTTTGTAGGCAAGCCCGAGTGATTGAACGGCGTCACTTGGGTTCATATTCCACAGCGAAAGATAGCTCGGGTCTCTGACATAATGAAGTGTATTGTTTTCAACAACGAAATAATTATTCCAGTCATCTTTAAGTAGTGATCCAAGATTTGGTCCGGTTGGGAAACTATCCATGTACGCAGTTGAAACTTGTTGTATTGGTAGGCTGCCGATACCCCAGTTTTGCATTACCGCGCCAGATGGTATGTAGTATTTTCCAGCAGACGTTTGAAGATAGAGTGCAGATGAGCCGGGTCCTTGTATGACTGAATAGTCGAGGTGTGAGTTGGTTGACGGTCCAAACCAACTTTCAAATGAATTTACGAAGTTGTAGCTACCAGAATAAGGCGGTGATGATGTTGTCGAGTAGGCATGCGGTGTATAGCAGTAAAGTGATGCTGTGGCTGCGTTTGCTAGTGTAAGGGTTGTGTATACTGCTCCAGAATCGTCTATAAAGTTTACGGTACGGCCTGGGTACAAGCCGGTATCGTAGTACCTACTAGCGCTGCTGCAGGCATAGTTGGATGTTGTGTTCCACCACGTATTGTTGCCGTTGGCGCGCTCATAATTAAAGCGTAATTGCCATGTGCCATTTGCAATCTGATTAAAAAAGCCCGGATAACTGCAGGTGCCGCTATCGGGACATCCGTAGCCCATAGCATAATTAATTTGTGAAGGTAGTGGGTTTTGTGCTGTTACTAAACTTTGCTCTTTTTGAATAGTAGCAAGGATAACTTGTGGATTTATACCATAGTCTTGAGCTGCCTCATAAATTATTTGAGCCGCTGATACGTTGGCGCCATCCCGCCCGCTGAGACTCACGTAGTTTGTAAGGTAACTCGATTTATTAGCCAAAAAGTTTTGTATGTCGGCTTGCGACATAGAGTTTGACTTTAAGAATATGGCATTATCGATTAGGTTACTTCCGCTATAACTGGCCGATACGGCTGTCGATTTAAGAATCGAAATAGATACAGTTGATATTACAAACGTAAATAACAATATGCCAATCTTGAATTTAGTTAATGTTAGACATTTTGTCATAATCAAAAACCTACAGGTATTGTGATTGTATTTATCTCAGCCCCAGTGGTTGGATTAAGCGAGAAGACGTTAAGTTGCCCCGTGGTTCCCTTTGCGGAAAACACAAGAGTGCCCGAGAAATTACCGTTTACTACCGACAATGTGCCTTGTGAAAGTATACCGGTGACGTTATCAGCTAAGGTATAGCTAACGCTTGATGTTTGCGAAGAGCCGCTAAGCGTAGCGCCGGACTTTAATGTGGAATTTGCTGCTGGCTGCTTGACAGTTATTAGACCCGACTTAGAAGTTGTCCATGTACTTGAAGGCGTATCGGTGGCTTGACCTTTTTGGTCGATTGCTGGAGTGGGGCTGTTATTAGACTCAGCTTGGGAATGAGTTCCGCCGTCAGAGTAGGTAGATTGTGCGGTTTTAGCCGTACTTGGCGTCGTAGAGCTTGTATCCTTTACGGCAGGTGCAGTTGATTTTAAATATATAAAATAACCAATCGCCGCAAGTGCGATGATTGCGATAACGCTCGCGATAATGATAAGTGCTTTTTTATGCTGATACTTTTGTTTAATCTTCATATTGTTTATCTTTTATTACCTATTACCCTCTATCTATATTAACACATTTAGGTGGGTTTATCTCGGACTGCAGCCCCCTAGTGTATAATCGGGATATATGCATAAATCTGCTTCTAATAATGTACTTTCTTGGCTTGCACGAAAAAATAGCGCTTTAGGTATAAAAATAAAAAGATATTACCAGCTTATACTTGTAAAGCCTGAAGTATTTTTTATTACATTGGCCGCCTTTTTTGGCATAATTATTGTTTTTTTAGTTCCTCCATTTCAGGCACCGGATGAACAGTCGCATTTTTACAGAAGTTTCGAAATTTCAAACTTGGAAATATTTCCTCAGAAATTAAATATCGATGGTCATGCAAGATATGGATCGGTGCTTCCGACATCATTAAAACAGTTCGAATCAGACGTAAAGTCAAATATTGCTGGTAATCCAGCTGCTAAATTTAACCTCAAAATATATAAGCAGTATATCGGTCAAAAGCTAGACCCTGCGAACAAGACGAGCATTGCTTTTGAGGGTGCGGCAGTGTACTCACCGATAGCGTATGTGCCGCAGGTTGTCGGCATGTCTGCTGGAAAACTGTTAGGGCTATCGCCATTGTTGATCTTTTGGCTCGGTAGAATCGCCAACCTAGCCTTCTTTATACTGCTGTCTGTAATCGCGATAAGGTTGTTGCCGTTTGCTAAGTGGGCGTTGGTATTTGTCCTAATGAACCCTATGACCTTGTTTTTGGCAGCCTCTTTATCGGGCGATGCTCTAATTATCGCGGCTGCGACGTTGTATACAGCGCTTGTGCTAAAGCTTGCATCAAAAAAAGAGATGATTAGTAAAAAGGAAATGGTTTATGCGATTATTTTGCTGTGTATCTTAGCGTTAACCAAGCCAACCAATATCGTATTTGGATTGCTGTTACTATTAATACCGATCAAGAGCTTTGCTAATAAAAAAGCTTTTTTTGGGTTTTTAGCTATCGCTCTAGGTTTAAGTTTGCTGGTGCTGGTTGCTTGGAACCTTTCGGTTAAGGACGCGCTTCAGGCGGTTGGTGCGATTCAGCGTCAAGGTCTAAATATCAATCCAATTGCGCAAGCGCACTTTATATTAAGTAATCCGATAACTTATATAAAAGACCTAGTTCATAATTATGTAATTATAACCTCTGGATACTCTGGAAGCGGCGTATTTTGGTCGTACTTCGGTGTGTTTGGTTGGTTGGATAGCAGCCTTCCGCTATGGACGGTAAGTTTGTATATGGTCGGGCTTTTGATAGCTATATTGTACCAAATTGGTCGGGGCGTGAACCTAATGGTGTGGCAAAAAATAGTTCTTTTAATTTCTTTATTATCACTGAGCTTAATAACAATAACCGCTTTGTATGCTAACTATACGCCTGTTGGCCAGAATATTATCGACGGTATACAAGGTCGATATTTTATACCTTTTGCGCTTGTTGGTACGGCGCTATTTCTCGGAGATAAAAAGATACTTCAAATTTCGAACAAAAAGATGGGTGTTGTTGCCGCTATTATTTTAAGTATTGTCTTTATCGTAACCCTAGCTATATTGGCACTCAGGTATTATAAATAAATGGATTATTTGAATTACTTTAAAAATAGTGCAAATTTCCGTAGGTTATTTAAGTTTTTAGTATCCGGTGGAACAGCTGCGGTTGTCGAATATTCAGTATTTTTGTTACTACTGGATGTGTTGCATGTGCATATTCTGGCGGCTAATCTTATTAGCTTTTTCTGCGGGTTAGTTACAAGCTTTGTATTAAATCGAAAATGGGTGTTTAAAAGCGACAATTCGATTCGAAGCGACTTTTTACGCTATTTTATATTGGCGGTTATTAATAGTAGTTTGAGCTCACTGATAATTGCATTTTTAGTAAGTGGAATTGGTATAATTCCCTACGTTGCCAAGTTGATTGTTATGATTACAATAGCGATTTGGAACTACGTAATATTCTCGAAATTTATATTTAAAACGCGATAGTTACCTGTCAGATAGCTTGATAGAAAGTTCCTGATGAAGGTCCTGAATTCTTTTTTCAAGTGTTTCGACTTTTGCGCGGGTACGATTGGCGATGTAAAATACCAAAACGATACCAGTAATCTCGACGACATCAAATAGGCTAAGTGGCTCAGTTTGCGTAAGTTTGTTACTGAATAACCACTCGTAAATTGGCTGAGTGAGCGCCAGACCGATTGCAACGATTAACCATAGTGATACGCGAGCGATTGTTTTTTGTCGGGTTGAGCGATGAAGCTTGTATTGCGTTACCGCACCTAGTATCGCCATAAAGATAAAAGGTAAGTTAATGAGAAAAAGCAGTAAATATCGACTCATCCAAGTATCTCCGTGATTCTGCGTTTTAGCAAACTTTTAACTATATTGATGGCGTTCCAGTTGTTCTGGCCCTTTGACCTGGAATAGTCCGTATAGATTGCCTTAATTGGGTATTCATCAATTTTTAGACCGATTTGTTTGGCGCGCCATAGCATTTCACTACAAAACTCGTAGCCACTGGTCTTCCAGCGAAGTTGTTCCAGCGCTGTACGTGAATAAATACGCAGTCCTGATTGTGAGTCGGTCGAGTTGATGCCGAATAGAACATAGGTGATTAAGCTAAGTCCTTTATTGC
Organism: bacterium; assembly: GCA_021780305.1. Lineage (GTDB taxonomy): Bacteria > Patescibacteriota > Saccharimonadia > Saccharimonadales > Saccharimonadaceae > UBA1547. The sequence continues at coordinate 14,321 of JAJXYZ010000036.1, forward strand.
CAAGAACTTTAACTTTTGACATTCCCTGGTTATTAATAAGTCGACTGCCGATTAGTAAATCAGCTTTTCGAACTATGATTTGATGGACGCCTTCAACGACGTCTTTGCTATCATGTTGACCATCGGCGTCCATAGTGCAGGCGATATCAAAGTTATTTTGCTGAGCATAACTTAGGCCAGTGGCGGTTGCGCCACCAGCGCCTGTGTTCAGGATGTGGTTAATAACAGTCGCGCCGCTTTTTTTGGCAACAGCAGCAGTATTGTCTTTGGATGAATCATTAACGACAACAATTTCGGTTGAATAGGGTGTGCTTTTGAAAGTTTTAACTACGTCCTTAACGACATCACCAATAACACTTGATTCGTTAAAGGCGGGAATTACTACACACACGCGCAGTTTTGACTTGGTCAAACTCATAATAAAACTATTGTAACAGCTTAAGGAGGTATTCTCCATAACCTGATTTTTGGAGTGGTTCGGCAAGAATTTTAAGTTGGTCAGATGATATAAAGCCTTCGAGCCAGGCGACTTCTTCGGGGCTACCAATGATTTGACCAGTTCTCTTCTGCACGACACGGATAAAGTCGGTGGCATCAGTGAGGCTGTCTATGGTTCCCGTATCGAGCCAAACATCACCGTTATCAAGTGTTTTTACTTTTAGATTGCCGCGTCTTAGATACTCGGCGTTGACGGCGGTTATTTCGAGCTCACCACGGGGTGAGGGTTTAATATTTTTGGCGATATCAATCACATCATTATCGTAAAAATACAGACCTGGGACTGCATAGTTGCTTTTTGGATGCTCGGGTTTTTCTTCGATCGATACAACGTTCATTTGGTTATCGTACTCGACTACACCGTAGCGCTCAGGATCGGAAACTTCATAACCAAAAATGATGCCACCATCTGGATCGGTTGATTTTTGAAGAGAATCGTCGAGCCTGTGACCGTAGAAAATATTGTCACCGAGAATTAAACAAACCTTGTCATTGCCAATAAACTCCTCGCCAATCGTGAAGGCTTGAGCGAGGCCATCTGGCGAGGCTTGGACCGCATACTGGATGCTAATACCCCATTGTGCGCCATCACCAAGTAGTCGCTGAAAGCCAGATTGCTCATCTGGTGTTGTAATAATCAGCACGTCGCGAATACCAGATTGCATCAACGTTGTTAATGGATAGTAAATCATCGGCTTGTCATAAATTGGCATGAGCTGTTTGCTGATACCTTTTGTAATTGGCCAAAGCCGCGTGCCAGAACCGCCAGCAAGAATTATACCTTTCATTACTTAACCTCTTTGTTGGTTGATAAGTATTCATCAAGCGCGACTCGCCAGTCGCGTGGTTTAAATCCTGTAGCCTTGATTTTGTCTAGTAACATTTCGCTGCCAAGCGGTCGTGGGGCAATTCCGGTTTTGCCGGCATAGTATTGTTCGGTTGTGACGCCGGTTACCATGTCAGCTGATTTGCCGGCACTTTCATAGGCCAACTTGGCGATATCCGCCCAAGAGACTACTTTGCCGTCGTTTGTTAGGTTGTAGGTGCCGTAATCTGGCCTAGTATTTACAAGATGCATAATACCGGCGGCTAAATCTTTGGTGAAAGTTAGTCGGCCCATTTGATCGTTAACAACCGACGGGCTGATATCGCGAGCGGCGAGTGAACTCATTGTGTCGATAAAGTTTTTACCATCACCAACGACCCATGACGTGCGGACGGTATAGTGTTTTGGCACAAGCGCGGCGGCGATATCGCCAGCGGCTTTGGACTGGCCATAAACACTAAGTGGCGAAAAAGCTTCATCCTCTAGGTGCGGTGTCTTGGTGCCGTCGAAAACATAATCAGATGATATATGTACTAGTGTTATGTTATTTTGCGACGCGACGCGAGCAAGTTGTTGTACGGCGACGGCATTGGCTAACCAAGCCTGTTCGCGACCTTCGGGTGTTTCGGCTGCGTCGACAGCGGTGTAGGCGGCGGCATTAATGATGGTGTCGTATTGTCGCCAGTTGCGGCCTTCGTAGGCGGCTGGGTCGCTGATATCAAAAGTATCACGATCGACATATTCGGCATCTGGTAGAATTTGCTGCAGGGCTCGGCCAAGTTGACCGTTGCCGCCAGCAACAAATATTTTCTTTGCTTTCATTGGCGTAACGTTAGTCAGTTCTGCGTGAGCCTTATCTTTATCTGATAACAACGCCTTATCAAGCGGAATTGGCCACTGAATATTAATAGTTGGGTCGCCCAGGCTTACAAAGGTGTATTGCGACTGGGCTTCGGCGCTCCAGTGGTCGTTAACCAGGTATGAATATACAGTGTTGTCTTCGAGTGCTTGGAACGAGTTGGCGACGCCGCGTGGTACAAATATAGCTTTTGATGGATCGATTTCGGCAGTAAATGTTTGGCCAAATGTATCGCCTTCGCGTAGGTCAACCCAAGCACCAAAAATGCGCCCAGCTCCAACAGAAATATATTTATCCCAAGGTTCCGCATGGATACCGCGGGTGACGCCGGCTTCGGCATTGAAAGATATGTTATTTTGAACTGGTCCAAAGTTGGGCAGGCCAAGCGCCATCATCTTTTCGCGTTGCCAGTTTTCTTTGAACCAACCGCGACTATCACCGTGAACCGGCAAATCAAATAGTAGCAGGCCAGGAATATTGGTTTTTGTAACTTGAAGTTGCTTTTCGAATTCAATCGGTTTTGACATAAATTAATGACCTGCTTTCTGGTATTTTGCTTCTGTTGCTTCTTTTTGAGGCTTCCACCAGGCTTCATTATTAGTGTACCAGTCGATGGTCGATTTGAGGCCCTCTTCAAAGTTGGTAAACTTTGGCATCCAGCCGAGTTCCCTGCGCAGTTTTGTGCTATCGATAGCGTAGCGCATGTCGTGACCTGGTCGATCAGTGACGTGTTCATAATCAGACGGGTTTTTGCCCATATCTTTTAAGATTAACTCAATAACTTCTTTGTCATTTTTCTCGCTATCGGCCCCGATTAAGTAACTCTCGCCACGTTTGCCTTT
>JAJXYZ010000064.1 GCA_021780305.1 bacterium
CTGGATCGTTAATGGTGACGAGTGCGGCTTTGTCTTCGGCGGCGACATCACGCTGCACACTGCTTTTTAGGCTGGATAGACGCGATTGCTTGGGTTCAGTCGGTTCATTAATTTCGAGCGTTGGCACGCTGGCGTGCAATTTGAAATCACCCATCGTGGCGGCATTACGCATAACTTTGACGTTCTCTTCTTGCTCGGATATGTCACGACGCGACAATTCCCACAGCTTTTTAATGACGGTAATTGGCGAAACGCGAATAATAAATAGGACCGTGAAAAGGATTAACAGGATATATATAAAGATCGCAACTCCACTATTCACCAACATTAAAGCGCCTTGATTAACAGTGTCGCCGATAAAACCGCCGGTCGCGTTGCCATCCTTGTTTTTTAGCAGGCCAAATAACGCTGAGAACCAAACAATCGACAGGACCGTCGCAAACTTCATCGCAAATGGCAATAAGTTGTCCTCGGCGCGAAAGACCTCGACCGCGACATAGATAAAGATTAATGGCACGACGTAAACGGCGTAGCCAATTGTGTTTAAGGCCGACTGGTAAAGCCAGCTAAGAACAGGGCCGCCAGCGTCAAACCACGCGACTACAAATAATAACGAGACGGCAATTAAGGCGACAGCACCGACTTGCGACCAAAAACCTGACGGCAATTTGTGCTTTGGAGCCGATTTGATTGGTGCTTTTTTACGCGAGTATTTTTTTCTTTTAGCCATAATCTTTTCTATTATAGGCGATTTGAGCGCTGTTTGATAGCCATATTATAGCAAAATTTACTACATTTGGCAAGAGGCTTATGGTTTGCGATGTATTTGGCTGTAAAAAGATTGAAGCCCCGCATCGCGGGGAGCACGGGGCTCAACCTTTGATGCGGGGCTATATGGCCTGGATCCGAGAGATGGTGATGTAGACGTCGGTCCGGATGATCTCGTCAGGGTCAGCGAAGGGCAGAATCGCCAGGGAGAGTTCGTCCATTCGCTTCTCGAAGGCGACCAGTTGGGCGGCGTTAGTAGCTGCCTTGGCGTCCAGAGTGATGTTGATCATTCCGTCGACGACGGAGCTGTCAACGATATAAAACCTCTGCGGAAACGCGCTGAACGGGCTCGTCCACGGAACTGCTGCTTCGGTTAGCCTCGCCAGATCTTTCGCCAGTTCTCGTACCGGGAAGTCGTCACCGACATCCTTCATGTCCTTGCGACCGAACACAAACACGATCCGTGCATCGTACTGGGGCATTACTGACATCCTATCTTCTCGCGCGAGGGCGGTTCCCTCAACGCAGTTTTCACTCCTGAATAGATTGGCGAGGCGACCCCGACCAACTACTATATGAGTATTATCATATTATATCACACTAACTATAATAATGCAACTAAAATGTGTCTGTTTGTATCTGTAGCCCGGTCTATAACTGAATCAATTAACAACTAGTTCTGTAAATCCGGTTTCTTCATCAAACTCTCTGGCGTATGTTACATCTTCGTCTTCGCCAATTACTATTTCTGCTGTTGGGTGAACGATAGTGCCCTCTTTAAGATGACCGCCAAAACCCTGGCCATTGCGGTCTGATATAGACATGTGTAGATGGACGCCATTAACACTAACAGTGCCAACAAGCGAAGTCACCTCAAAATCATCCTCGTACGTACGGATGTCTTGTTTATCTGGCTGTGCGCCAGCCATACGCAGAGTTGCCTGACTAAGACCAGCGACGCAAGTGATAATAAAACCCGCTTTAATGTTATGTTGTTTAACGTATTTCTCGATTGAAAGCTTGAGGTCTTGATCAGGTTTAAGTCTAAATGTATGGATTTTCATACTGTTCATCATAGCATCAAGGTTGGGTGCGCTACGAGATTGCACAAAAATAACCCCGCACAAGGCAGGGTTATTTAAGGATTAGCGATTAACTAGTAACCGCGGTTTTCGGCGCGAACAATTGGATCAATTTCGTCCGTGTCAGGAATTTGAGGCGGTTGAAAAGTTTTGGTCTCTAGGCTTTCAAGTTTGAAAGTGTTACCACCAACCGCTGGTTCAGCCGCACGATCTGGACGGTCTTGACCATCGCGACGAGCATTCGAACCACCGCCAATTTCGTTAATAACTGGGATGACGATTGGTGTACGACGTGTCTGATCATACAGAATGTGTGTAATCTCATCCTTTAGCTCTTTCTTAATCACATCAAGATCAACCCGCTTGGTACTAAAGGCCCGGGCAACTTTTTGCTTTAGATACTGACGAATCGTACCCATCAGCTCTTCACTATCACGCAGATAGATAAAGCCGCGGCTGATGATGTCAGGACTGGTTAGCAATCGGCCGGTACCGCGTTGGACGGTCAAAACGACGATAAACATACCTTCGGTGGCCATGTGAATGCGGTCTTTGAGGACCACTTCAGAAACGGTTGCACCGCTGTCATCATACATAATGCCGCCAACTGGAATTCGACCAGCTTTTTTAGCACCATCAGGTGTGATTTCGATAACATCACCACTGTCACATACAAAGATGTTAGCGCGTGGCATATTAGCTTCTTTTTCAGCAAGTTCGGCGTTGTGAACCAACATATGGAACTCACCGTGAATTGGCAGGTAATATTTAGGGTTAAGGGCATTAATCAGTTTGACGTGGTCCTCATAATAACCGTGGCCTGAAAGGTGTAGCGGGCCAATGCCAGTAAGGTGAGTTTTGCCGTTTTGAATAACATCACTACCTTCGCGCATTAAACCGTCAACTGTACGAACGACATATTTTTCGTTACCAGGAATCGGGTTGGAACTAAAGACAATTACGTCGCTGTTTTTAATCTTGATAAACTTGTGACTACCAGAGGCCATACGGTTAAGCACGGCGTTAAACTCACCTTGGGAACCAGTACAAATAATCGTAACTTTACCGTCAGGAAATTTAATAACATCTTCCATCTTGACGACGACATCTTTTGGAACCTTTATAACACCAGCGCGAAGAGCAACTTCCAGGTTTTGAATCATGCTGTAGCCAGCAAAAGCAACCTTGCGATCGTGGGTTTTAGCTTCTTCCAAAATGACCTGCATACGGTGAATCTGGCTACTGAAACAGCTGATAATTAGACGGCTGTTTTGGTATTTATCCATCACCTGTCCCATGCTGGCCTGAATATCAAGCTCGCCGTGGGTATGAGTGCCGGCTGATTCACAGTTGGTCGAGTCGCTCATCAGCATCAAAATACCTTCTTTGGTAGCGATTTCGGTCATGCGATCAAGGTCGAACTTTTTACCATCAACTGGATTATCTTCGAAGCGCCAGTCACCAGTGTCGATCAAAACACCAAGCGGCGTCCGAATTACGACAGCCGTAGCGTCAGGGATCGAGTGGTTAACGCGAACTAATTCGACACTAAAGCTATCACCTAGTTGCACACGCTCGCGTGATTCTGGATCCATAATGTTATATTCGGGCTCGTAAGTGGTTGTAGCCTCTTCCATCGTGCGTTGGATCATACCGATGGTGAACTTGCTGCCATAAACTGGTGCCGGAATCTTGTCGATAATGTGGCGGAAGGCCCCAATGTGGTCAAGGTGTCCGTGGGTAAAAATGTGACCACGAATCTTGCGTTTGTTCTCGACTAGGTAACTAACATCAGGGGTGATGTAGTTGATACCTGGGTAGTCAGCACCTGGGAACAAAAAGCCCATATCAATCACTATAATGTCGTTTTCATATTCGATCGCCATCATGTTTTTGCCGATGCCCATTTCACCAAGTCCACCGATTGGCATGACCTTTAGCTTGGGACCGTTAGTCCGTGGCTGCTTTTTTTGATCAGCGATGCTGAATTGGCGGCCTTCATAGCCGTTATAGATCGACTTGTTAACTGGTACGTTAATGATGTGCTGTGAAGCGCGCAAATTAACACCTTCACTAGTACGACGCTGCGCTCGAAAAACTTCGCCTTTGCGAGTTTGAGTGTTGGCCAGCACAGTATTGTTCGACTTTGGACGAGGCTGTTGGCCCTGTCCTTGGCCCTGACCTTGGCCAGGGCGCCTGTTGTTTGGATTGTCACCTTGTGGTGTTCGGAGTCTTTGTTGACCCATATTTGTTATTTCTCCTTTTCTTTTTCAAGAATGTTGATTAATTTTGGTAATTTCATAAAATCTTCGTTTAATGTC
>JAJXYZ010000068.1 GCA_021780305.1 bacterium
CTGACTTTACTGCCACGGAATTTGCCGAACGCTTTTCACGGCGCGCCGGTACGTCTATTAAGGCAGCTATTCTTGATCAATCGGTGATTGCCGGTGTCGGTAATATTTATGCTGATGAAAGCTTGTGGGGTGCCAAAATTCACCCTCAGCGTTTAGTAAAATCAATTACTGCTAAAGAGTTTGAGGCGCTATATACAGATGTTCGGGCAGTTATGAATCTAGCTATCGCCAAAGGCGGTAGCAGTAATCAAACTTACATTAATGCCGAAGGCCAAAAAGGTCATTACATGGATTTTGCCAGGGTTTTTAGGCGTGAAGGTCAGGCTTGTCCGCGCTGCAATACGACGATTATTAAGTTGCGAGTGGCGGGCCGCGGTACGCACATTTGCCCACATTGCCAGACGCTGTAGGTTATACTGAAACTAATGATAACGTTACTGACTGGTGATAATAGTTTTGATATTAACCGCGCGGTAAAACGGCTGGTGGCTGATTTTGCTGGTCAAGCCGAAAAAGTTGATGGAGCTGACTTGGAGATCAGGCAGCTACCGGACCTACTGATGGGTGTCAGCTTGTTCAGCGAGAAACGATTGGTGATAATTAGTGATTTATCGGCCAATAAACTGATTTGGCCCGAGTTCTCGACTTGGTTAGGCCGAGTTTCGGATGACATTAATTTGATATTAGTCGAGCCTAAACCAGATAAGCGAACCTCAACTTTTAAGGAGCTAAAAAAACTGGCTCGAGTTACCGAATATAATCAGTGGGAGCCACGTGATACGGCTAAAGCCGAAGCCTGGCTGGTTGATGAAGCAAAGCAAGTCGGCTTCAAGTTAGACGCGCCTAGCGCCAAGTTAATCGTGCGCCGTGTTGGGCTTGATCAATGGCAACTTTATTATGCCATTCAAAAATTAGCCGCGGTTGATGTTATTAATCAGTCGACGATTGAATCGGTGATTGATGCTAATCCGACCGAGAATGTTTTTAATTTATTCGAGGCAGCCATGCAGGGTGATCGGGCACGGGTGGCTAGTATGCTGGCGGTGATTGAGCAGACCGAAGATCCATTTAAGCTACTAGGCTTATTGTCCAGCCAGGCATTTCAACTTGCCGCCGTGATTACAGCTAGCTCGACTGATGATATTGCTAAAGATTTAGGGATTCATCCATATGCTGTCACGCGCCTAAAGCAAAGTGCTCGTAAACTGGGAAGAGGCGGCGCTCGCAAGATTATCGATATCTTTGCCACTGCTGACGATGATCAAAAGTTATCTAGGGCCGATCCGTGGCTATTAATCGAACGCTCACTTCAAAAGATTGCCTCGATTTAAAATAACCTCCCAAACGGGAGGTTATTTTAATCAGCAAGTGACTAATTATTTTTTAGCAGTTGGCTTTTTAGCTGGTGCTTTCTTAGCAGCAGTTTTAGCGACAGGTTTGGCAGCTGGCTTAGCGGCAACTTTAGCGGTTGCAGCTTTCTTAGCTATTGGCTTCGCAGCTGGTTTGGCTACAGCGGCTTTAGTAACTGGCGCTTTTGCGACTGGTTTTTTAGCAACGGCTAGTTTAACACCAGCTTCTTTGGCGACCTTAGCAAGTTGTGATTTACGGCGAGCTGCCGTGTTTTTCTTGATTAGGTTTTTCTTGACAGCAGTATCGATTTCGCTATGAACAGCGCTTAAAGTCTCGGCTGTTGGCTTAGCGTTAAAAGCCTTAAGGGCAGTCTTGATGTCGTGTTTAATACCGACGTTACGCTCGCGGCGTTTGATAGTCTGCTTGGCTCGTTTAATGGCGGATTTGATGATTGGCATAATGTTCCTTTATAGCTTTTAAATTAATAGATACAATCAAAAGGTGATTATAGGGGAAAATTGTTAAATTGTAAAGAGTTGGCCGGTTATTGACTGATGTAAAACACTTATGGTATAGTGACATCAAACTCTAGATATCTAGAATATAAAATAAAAATCCTAGGAAGCTAAAATGAATGACGTCAAGATAAAACAGCAGGTCATTGAAAAGATAAAAAGCACCACTAATATCTTAGTGACCGTCAGCGATGATCCATCGGTTGATGCCTTGTCGGCCGCACTTAGTCTGACGCTGATGCTTAACAAACTCGACAAACACGCCACAGCTGTCTTTAGTGGCGCTATTCCACCGGCGATTACGTTTTTGGATCCAGCCAAGACTTTCGAATCGACCACTGATAGTTTGCGCGATTTTATTATCGCGCTTGATAAGGAAAAAGCCGACCACCTTCGATATAAGGTTGATGGTGATGTTGTTAAGATCTTTATCACACCTTACAGGACGACAATCACCAGTGACGATCTAGACTTTAGTCAAGGTGACTACAATGTTGAGCTAGTCATTGCGCTGGGCGTTGATAATCAGGACCACCTTGATAAAGCACTCGAGGCTAATGGTAAGATTTTGCATGACGCCGCTGTTATTACGGTTTCAGCTGGCGACCAGACAAGTAATCTTGGTAGTATTGATTGGCGTGAAGCGCAGGCCAGTAGCTTGTGCGAGATGCTAGTTGGTTTATCTGATGGTATTAAAACCGATAAAGATAAGAATAGTTTGCTCGATAAGCAGACGGCAACGTCACTGCTCACGGGTATTGTTGCTGAAACTGATCGTTTCAGTAACACCAAGACTTCATCTAAGGTTATGACTGTCGCGGCTCAATTGATGGCAGCTGGTGCTGATCAGCAGCTGATTGCGGCTAAGCTCCAAGAATCACACACGATTGATAGTTTGTCGGTTAATGAATCCGATAGCGAGCCAGTTGAAGCCGTCGTCGCCGAACCAGCCAGCAAATCAGCCGATGGCGGACTAAGCATTGCTCACGGAGAAGGTCAAACACTTGAAGACATCGCAAATAGTGTTAAAAAGCAAGACCAGCAAGAAGCGGCTGCTGAGGCCGAGCAAGAATTGGCTAATCAAATCAGCGCCACGGTTCCACCTACCGCTACGCCAGTTGCTGAAGCTTATGCTCCCGAGCAGCCCGTTGTTGGCGGGATTGACTGGAAGCCAAATGACAGCGCGCCATCACTTGGCGGTACTCTAAATGCCACGACCGAGCAGGCTGAAGAAGATACACGACGCGAAGAAGAGGACGACAAGAATAAAACGATTTTAACGCATTCATATCTAGGGGAAAGCGCGCCGACCTACAATACGCCAATTAATAGTACAACTGAGTCGGATGCGGGGGAAAACAGTGTTGATATTTTTGCGGGTACACCGCAAGCGCCAGCCGAACAAGCCGTCGAGCAAACGGCCGAGACCGTAATCCAGCCTTTAAATGGTGCGTCTCTAGCTGATATTGATGCCGAAAACCGCCAATCAACGGCACCATCAGCCGAAGCTCTATCGCCTGAGGCGACTGCAACAACTGAACCGTTGTCAGCCCCATCAATCAGTCCGATTCCACCCGAAGTTGCAGTGACTTTACCGCAACCGCCACCACTGCCAGATTTTTCAACTTTACCGCCACCAACTATCGCACCAGCTTATGCCCTTGATACTCCACCACAGACGCCAGAGCGTTTGGGTGATATCTTTGCGCCTGAGCAGCCAGTAGCCCCTCAGACACCTCCTGTCGCACCACCGGCACCTACTGACAACAATGACCCGGGTCAATTTAAAATACCAGGTCAGTAGAGCTAGCTAGGTTTTAATCGTAAAGTAGTTCATGCCAAGCTCGTCGCCACGTCGTTTGATGTGACCTTCGCCGTCACCGCGTTGGGTATGATGAGTACGCATAATTTCGATAATTTCTTTGCGCAAATGCCGAGCATCAACAACTTCGCCAATTTCTGATTCTTCGCGGCCCGGTTCCATATATAACCAGTTGATATTAGACTCGGGCATCATCGTACGGGGGATACAGGTCAGCCGAATCCGCGTTAGGCGCTTGTTATTAGCTTTTAGACTATAAAACGCCCAGGTGGCCGCTCTGGCGGCTACAATGTGGTCAATGTGGCCCGAGATACCGTTTAAATCACTCGTCATGAATTCAATTTCTGTATCACTGTCGGTTTTGGCTATGATTTCTTTGGCAATCTCAACAATTCTATGACCTGCTTCAATTAAAACTTGGTTATT
>JAJXYZ010000034.1 GCA_021780305.1 bacterium
GCCTAGGCGTGTCTTGACGCTAACTGGTAGTCCACCTGCTTTGGCAGCGGCTATCAATTGACCGGCTAGTTCAGGAGTACGGATTAGGCCGCTACCGGCGCCACCATGGACAACTGATTTATCGGGGCATCCCATGTTTATGTCGATGCCCTTATAGCCCATTTCAGCTAGGCCTTTACTCATAATTTCGAATTCTTCTGGTTTTTTACCCCAGATTTGCGCCACCATTGGTTGCTCATCGGGTGTAAAGGTTAAGCGGCTGCGAGTACTCTTAATCCCCTTTGGGCTACAGTAGCTGGACGCATTGGTAAATTCGGTAAAAAATAAATCTGGTCGAGCGGCTGTGGCGACGACATGGCGAAAGACAACATCCGTTACCGCCTCCATTGGCGCTAGGATAAAAAAAGGCTTCGGTAAGTCGTTCCAAAAATTAGTCATTCTATCTATTATACATGCTAAAAAGTAAAGAAACCCTCTGGCCACTTCTGCGAATGAATCGCGCGAGTGGCCAGTAGGGCTTGGTGTCGATGGCTTTCGCCACCGACGAGATCAGCTGTGCAGCTTGTCGCAGGCGTAGCACTTCCACGGAACTCCGGTGGGAGCAATCCAGTTCCCGGTTCCGCAGTCACACCGCACGAGTTTTGGGTTCACGGAGAAACCCCTGGCTTCGGGCTTTCCCGGTTGCCAATTGGCCATGTTGCGCTCCTATTGTCTGGTGCTGTGAAAGGCTTTGCTTTTGCGTTTGGTGGTCTCACCACCCCCGCTTGGGGTGCGGGGGTGGTGAGACTTCTTACCATTTCGACACCGCATAAGGCAACCACCGCCTTGGGGAACGGATAGTCGCCAGAGGCTTCCCCGATGTCGAAACACTATAGCAATCTCAAATGTACATACAGAGAGATCGCAAAATATGAATAAAAGCGAATTTTATGCATGTTTTGCGACCTCGACCTGTATATTTTAATTGTATCACTTAATGCGGTGACTGTCAACTATATTTTGTTGTCAATCAAATCTTGTTCAAAGGCTTGAATACCCTTAATCGATTGTTCATAGTCAGATGTATCGGGCATGTCTAGATTGATAATATGACGCCAGACAGCAGCGATTAATTCGCTAAAACGGTCTTGATCGGTTACGTTAAAATCGGTTTCTAGTGCTAAAATCGCGCCACTTGAGCTTGGTTCGATAAACTGAAGAATGCCGCTTTCCACTTTAAAACCACGGTAATCACGAGCATTCTCGATCAGTAGCTTATAAAACATCAGCTGCTGTTTATATTTATGAAGCTTGATTTTTTCGTAATCTGTTTTGCCAGCCCAGCTGCGAGCCGGACGACCAGTTTTGTAGTCAGTAACAGTAATAATATTGTCATTTATGTCGATTAAATCTAGTGCGCCAGACAAATGTGCCTCACCGATAATGACATGCTGAGATTTAAAGTTAAGCTCGGTTTTTTGCGTGGCTGTAAAACTATTATATTTGTCAGTTAAAAAGACCTGCAAATCATCAATACCTTTTTGAAGGTAATTTTCAAACTCGGTCTGGGCTAGCCGTTGCTCACTTAAAGCGATCTCGAAATTATGTAAGATATCTTCAATCGCCTGTCTGGTGCCGTTATTTGCGGCGATGTGGGCATGGGCGCGTTGCAGGGTTTTATGAATGGCTGAACCGTAAGCTGCGGCTGGTGACATTGCCTGTGGGAAACGAAGTAGATTTTGAACCAAGAAATTCTTTGGGCCACCACGAGTTATATCCAGGAAATTGTTTAAGTGAGTCGCGCTTAACTGATAATTTTCAAGTTGTGGCGCCAAAATATCTTTCAGGTCCTTGCCGTCGGATTTGATAACTGGTTCGTACCAACTAAGTTCAGCCGTCTCGAGTGCATTAGTTATATTATGTGCTCCATCAATTATGCTAGGTATCCAACTATCACCCAATAAGAAACTAGCTCTAGCGGTCGATTTGTTGCGGTCGTCAATTAAGCTATAGCTGATGTGTAGATTATTCTTAGCGCGAGTGGCGGCGACGTAAAATAAGCGTAAACGTTCGTCGGCTGAATCACCGGCTGGCGCTAACGGCAAGTTTTCCGGATAGCTAATCAAACGGTTATGTCCTCTCGCCCGCTCTCCCCAAACATTATCAACAGCGTTAATAATATAGACGTCATTAAATTCTAAACCTTTTGACTTATGGGCGGTCATTAATTGAATAGCATTAGCTTTAGTCGATATACCGGTGATACTGGTGATGCCGCTGCCGATACTGCGGTGTAAGTCAATGTACTCAATGAAGGTTAATAGGTTAGGTGTTTCGAGTGGACGGTAATCGCGCAGATTGGTGCGGATTGACTTAAGCGCATGCAAATAGCGGGTATAGTTATCAGAGTGCTTTTCTAGGTTATTATCCGAAAAATAGTATTCATAAATTGGACTATGGAAATTTTTAGCATTTTTGGCTGCTTCTGGGTCACTATCATCTTGCTCGTCATCGCTAACCATTGAATCGAGCTTGCCGATTAACTTATCCATAATAATTTCAAGCGGCTGATGTGGAATCGATAGCGCTGTTGATATTAACCAGTCGCGAAGATGTATAAAATCGGTGTTACTACTCATCTCGTCAAGCCAAAAAGTGCGGTTTTGATAAGCTTTAAGGCTTAACTGCCAAAGCGATGACGGTTTAATATGCCAGGCCGGATGCGACAAAAGTTCTGGTAGCATCGCATTAACTTCAGCGTGCTTGCCAAGCAAAATGCCGATTAGGACACGTGATAATTGCTCGACTAAAACAATTGGCGCCATGTCTAGGACGTTATCGCGTCGCTCATATTGTATTGGAATATCGGCGTTTGCAAAGTATGGTAATAGCGCCTCGATTTCACGGTGAGTCCTGGTCAAAACGGCAATTTCACAAAGGTTGGTTGATTGTTTTAGCTTGCTTTTAATATCTTCAATTAACCAGTGGCGCTCGTCGGCACTATTGGCTGCCTCGTGTAGCTCAACGACGCCTGCGCCGGATTTAGACATCGCCAATAGGCTTTTGTTGAGCTCTGGTATTTGATCTTCTAAGCGGTCTTTACCTTGAGTGATTAAGGAGCGTGCCTGGGTCAAAATATGGTCGCCGGAACGATAATTTTCTTTTAAGCCGATAATTTTAACTTTTGGATAAGTTGATCGAAAGTTGGTGACATTGCTAATATCGGCCCCTTGGAAACTATAAATCGCTTGATCATCATCGCCCACTACTAAAATATTTGGCATATCACCAGATATTTGACTGTCCATTAAATTATGCAAAATTCGCATCTGGGCCATATTAGTATCCTGGAATTCGTCGACCATGATGTATTGATATCGTTCTTGCAAATTAAAGCGTAGTTCATCGAAAATCTCGATGGCGTGCACAACTCTTAAAATCATGTCATCAAAATCAAATAACTCGGCCTCGCTCATTCGCGCTAGGTACTGCTCGTATATTGAACTAATCGCACGCAGTTTTTTTTGGTTTTCTTGCGATTTTAGAACGAATTTACCGTCTTCGTTTTTCTTAAACCACAGATTCCGCCAGGCCGTTACGGGCTTAGTGGAGTTTTGGCTGGCGGCCTCATCAACTGCTTCTTGGAGTGAATCAGCGATAACTTCAGCTAAACTGACGACAGTCGGTAGTGTCACGTTAACTTTAGACTTTCGGATAACTTCAATCTGGGCAGCTAGCTTATCGGCGGTTAACTTAGTAATTTTATCGGCAAAGATTGGTCCAAGGACTTGCTCTGCTTTCTCGATTGCGCTGTCGTTGGCGTCCAGAATCTGCAAAAGTTCATCACTTGTCAGTCCGCTTTTTTTAAGTTCCGAGATGACCGTTAAGCTATTTGATAGGTACGTAAAGTCACCATTCATCTTTTTATTAAGAACGTTATTATGGCCTAGTCCTTCAAAGATATTTTTAATTACT
>JAJXYZ010000072.1 GCA_021780305.1 bacterium
ATTTATATTTGGTCCACTTTACGCTGTTTCTCTATTTGTATCTGCTCCAACTTCACCATTCGTCGGTTTCTTAACACTATTTCCGTTAACTGCACCTATACCAATGATGCTTCGAAATGCGGTTGGTAATCTTTCGGCAGTTGATACGATTCTGGGCATTAGTATTTTGGCGGTCAGCGCATTCACCGCGCTATCGATTGCAATTAGAATATTTCGATATGGTGTCTTAGAATATTCACGGCGAATGCCGCTAAGTGAAATCTTTAAGAAATAAGGTTACCGACTATTCAGTTATGTCACGTATAACTGTAATCTGGGCGCCAAGTGTGTTAAGACGGTTTGCCAGGTCCTCGTAACCGCGGCTGATTGAATAAACGTTACGTAGTACCGACACACCAGGCGCGGCTAGCATACCGAGTAAAATCACGACGGCTGGTCGGAGAGCGGGCGGCGTAACAACTTCGGCTGGTTTCCATTTAGTCGGACCATTAATTAGAACCCGATGTGGATCAAGCAGTTTTACATCGGCATTTAGCTTGGTCAATTCCAAAAGGTAGATAGCGCGGTTTTCATATACCCAATCATGAATCAAGGTTTGGCCTTTGGCGGTAGCGGCAATGACAGCAAAGAACGGTAGATTGTCGATGTTCAGTCCCGGGAATGGCAACGGATGGATTTTATCCTGCGGTGCTACTAGATTACTAACTTTGGTAGTAATGTCTACCAGGCGAGTTTTGCCGTTTTGGGCAAAGTACTCATCTGATATGTCGTATTGAAAGTTCATATCCTCAAGGGTTTTAAGTTCGATTTCTAAAAATTCAATTGGCGCGCGCGTAATGGTAATCTCGGATTTTGTGACGATGGCGGCAGCAATAAAGCTCATGGCTTCGATTGGATCTTCACTTGGCGAGTAATCGACGTTTTTGTTAATGTCGCGTAGGCCATGGATAGTCAAAGTAGTTGTACCAATGCCGTCGATTTTAACGCCAAGTTTTTCTAGGAAAAAGCAAACATCTTGAACCATGTAGTTCGGGCTGGCATTACGAATAACGGTTACGCCATCGTTTAGAGCGGCTGCCATTAATACGTTTTCGGTCACAGTGTCACCGCGTTCAGATAGCACGATGGCGCGTTCGGGCTTTAGTTGCTTGACAGTTGAATCATAAAAGCCAGTCACCGTGGCAACTTCAAGACCGAACTCTTTCAAGCTATTTAAGTGCGGCTCAACTGTTCGTTCACCTAAACTGCAGCCACCGGCGTAGGGCAACTTGAATGTTTTATAGCGATGCAGGAGTGGGCCAAGGAACATGATAATACTTCGCGTGCGGCGAGCTGCTTCAAGATTCATTTCGTCTAGTTTTAGCTTGGCGGGCGGCGTAATTTCCAGGTCATTGTTTTCGAGCCATTTGGTTTTAACGCCGACGCTATTTAAAACTTCGATAATGCGATTAACTTCTTCGATTCGTGCGACACGTCGCAGGGTAGTAGTACCACGGTTTAGAAGCGAGGCGCAAAGTAGGGCAACGGCCGCATTTTTACTGGTATTTACGGTAATCGTACCCGATAATGAGTGGCCACCTTCAACCCGGAAATTAAGGTTGCCTGATTGATTAAGGGTTACTATTTGACTTGACAAAACTTCGCTAATACGAGCTAACATCTCAAGGCTGATATTTTGGCCACCCTTTTCAATGCGATTTATAGCGCTTTGGCTGGTGTTTAAGCTGTCGGCGAGCTGAGATTGAGTCATGCCGCGAGCCTGTCTCGTCTCTTGAATTAGTAGTCCAATTTTAGTTTTGTATGTGTCGTTAATCATAAACTAAATATTATACCATCTATGATATAAAGTCAAGAATGATATAATGTTATTAGTTATAAGATACTAAATAGTATATGGGAGAAAAATGCCGATGAAAGACGTTAAAATTAAAGATTTAATTATCGGAGAAGAAAAGCGTCAACGTGAAGGTTTAGAGCTTATCCCAAGCGAAAACTATGTTAGCCGCGACGTGCGTGAGGCGCTCGGTAGCGTATTTACGAATAAATATGCCGAGGGTTATCCAGGCAGGCGCTATTATGGCGGTCAACAGTTTACTGATCAAGTCGAACAGCTTGCAATTGATCGTGCAAAGCAGTTATTTAAAGCTGACCATGCTAACGTGCAGCCGCATTCTGGTGCACCGGCAAACGAGGCGGTTTATAGCGCTTGGCTGGATCCGGGCGATACGGTGCTGGCGATGGATCTGTCGCATGGTGGTCACTTGACTCACGGGGCGCCAGTTACACGTAGCGCGCATTTGTATAATTTTGTGCGTTACAAAATGAAAGACATCAGTACCGGTGAGATTGATTACGATAATCTGCGTGAATTAGCTTTAAAGCATCGTCCAAAGATTATTTTGGCCGGTTTTAGCGCCTATCCACGCGAGTTGGATTACGCTAAATTTGCTGCAATCGGTAATGAAGTTGGGGCGTTACTTATGGCCGATATGGCGCATATTGCCGGTTTGATTGCCGGTGGCGTTGCTGTTAATCCATTTGACTACGGTTTTCATGTTATCACCACGACGACTCATAAGACTTTGCGTGGTCCACGTGGCGGCTTAATATTAAGTCGTGGTGTAGTCGGAAACCCTTTAAGAGCACCTGAAAAAACCTTAGAAAATATTCCAACCTTAATCGATAGGGCGGTCTTTCCTGGTATGCAGGGCGGTCCGCATATACATGTCATCGCTGCTAAGGCTGTGGCCTTCGGAGAGGCTCTTCAGCCCGAGTTTAAAGATTACGCCAAACAGATAGTCAAGAATGCGTCCGTACTAGCTGACGAGCTCCAAAAACGTGGCTTCCAGTTAATCACCGGCGGCACTAGCAATCATTTAATACTTGCTGATGTATATAAAAGCTTTGGGATTGATGGCAAAGTTGCCGAAGTTGCGATGGATAAGATTGGCTTAACGTTAAACGCTAATTCAGTAGCCGATGATCCTTTGCCGCCTTTTAAGCCGAGTGGTATACGATTGGGTACGCCAGCTCTTACGACTCGTGGACTTACAGAGCTTCATATGGAGCAAATTGCCGACTGGATGAAACAGGCGATTGATAACCGCGACAACGAAGCCGAACTTAAGCGTCTGGCGACTGAAGTTAAGTCATTCGCCTTGAAGTTTCCGCTTCCAAGCGATAAATAAATCTAAATTTTATAGTTTAAAATAGACCTTCGATTAGAAGGTCTATTTTTAGTTAAGCTGATTAAGATATGCCTAAGTAGCGGGGTATACGAATGTACCAGTACTTGATCCTGCGCCTACGTAAACGTAGTTAACGGCAGGTGTTGCTGCGCCAAAGTTCCACCATGAAATTCGGCCACCGGTCGAATTAGTACATGTTGTAAGGCATGCATAGGCGACTGTTGTTAAGCCGTTAGCAGCGGTTACAGGAGATGCAGCTGCATCCTTCATTACTGTGATTCCTGATGGAACCTGAGTTGAGCCAACGTATGCACCAAGGCTGTCGGTACCGGTAGCTGCTAAAGCTGGGTAGTATCCTTTGTCGGCGTTAAATGATTCAGCGACTTTTTGAACGTTAGCGGCATTTGTTTGCGCTTTTGTTGCATTAGCGCGAGCAGTAATACCACTGTAGGCTACGATCGTAATGGCAGCCAAGATACCAATAACAACGATGACAATCAAAAGCTCAACGATTGTGAAACCTGATTGCTTTGCTTTAAGTTTGTTAAATTTTTGTACCATTATCTTCTTAGTGCCCCCTATTACATAGTGATGATACCAGTGTACATATTCATCATAATAAACACAAGCATTTTCGCTTTAAAACTACCTGATTTTATTGTTCAGCCATGAAGGTGATGTTATCAAGTGCCGACCAGCCGGAATTGACGCCATCTCGTGCAATTATGTCGCCATTTGGTTGTACGTCAAAA
>JAJXYZ010000066.1 GCA_021780305.1 bacterium
TATGAGAGGTGAACTTCGTTACGCGCGCAGTAAGCGGTTTAGTCGATTGGCCTGGCTTTTGTTTTGGACGGCTTTATTTGGATTATTAGCGTACGGATTCTATTTGATTGTGGGAAATATTCAAATGCGATCATTGCCAGCTGGCCAGATTCAATTAACGGTACCCTATTCACGATATCTAGTCGGAGAAACAGTAACTTTTACGATTAAGAATAACTATAATAGCGCTATCTATCTGACGAATGATTGCCCAGCCGAACCTTTATATGTATATCGTCAAGAAAACGGGGCTTGGGTTCGGATCCATGACGCAGCTTCAATTGATGAGTGCCCGACCGAAGCTCGTCAAATTGAAGTAGCTGCCAACGGATCGGTAAACGGTAGCTTTGCCCCGTGGCATAATTTATTTAATATACCCGGTAAATATCGAATTGTCGCCTATGTAGAGTATTACGACGCTTTACCTTACCAGGATTTTGAAGTAGTTGCAAAATATATTCCGGCTCCAAAACCAACCTCGGCTCCAGTTGTTTCCAATCCCGTTTTGCCGGTCTATACTCAGCCAGCTACACAGACAATTAGTCCAACCACAACAACGACCACTACCTACAGCGAACCAAACGATGACTAGGTAGCAATTAGTGATAATTGTCACCGTGTGATAGCCTGGCGTGATATAATTAACGTGCTTATTATTTAAACTATTTTGGAAATTATATTTTGCATATCATAAAAAAGACACACTCGTGGCGTATAAACAGTGATTCAAAGCCAAAAACTAGAACGCGCAAAGTAATAACTATCAGTATAATTAGCCTATCTTCAGTACTAATTATAGGTATGGCTGTGGTTGCTTTTTCACCAGGTATAGCGGCTAATGTGGCTGATTCGGTTCTGCGTC
Source organism: bacterium (assembly GCA_021780305.1). Taxonomy (GTDB): domain Bacteria; phylum Patescibacteriota; class Saccharimonadia; order Saccharimonadales; family Saccharimonadaceae; genus UBA1547. The sequence goes on from JAJXYZ010000066.1 coordinate 902, forward strand.
CCACGATTGGGTCACGGGCAACTGTCCATTTAGAGTCATTCTTTTTTTCGATTAGCGACTTTATTAAACAAATTACATATCAATTTGGCGCTAAGCCGAACGCTGATATTTTTACGCAGACGGCTAAAAGCAGCCCAGTGAGTTCGCCGGTTAATAGTACGGCCAATACTAAGTCGCCTAATCTAGTCGATACGCATGTACTTAGCTTGGCATCTATTAACTTTCATCCAGGCGCGTTTGCTAAGCTACCCGGTGAAGGACAATGGAGTCTACTGCAACTACCGCAGTTTGGTACTCACCAAGATATAGCAAGGACTTTTGTAACACCAGACTCTAAGCGTTCATATGCTATTACTAGTGTAGTTCAGATGAATATGCACGATTTAAGGCTTTACGCTGTGGCCGGTACCGAGCAACCGGGCGGACCGATTGGTAATAATGGTGATGGTGTTATATCGGCGTCAGATCAAGCTAGCGGTAAGCTAGTCGCTGCATTCAATGGTGGCTTTCAGTATAAAGACGGAAAGTTTGGTATGATTGTCGGTCATAAAACCTATGTTCCGCTACGAGTCGGTCTAGGAACTTTAATTATTGAGCAGGACGGCACTATTAAGATTGAAACATACCAAGGCAACTTAGCTGATATTGATGGTGCGGTTGCTGTTAGGCAAAACGGGCCATCGATTGTTGAAAACGGTCAAGTTACCGACATGACTGCTGGCGGCGGTATGTCGCGCTGGGGCCTGACGGTAACTAACTCAATGTACACATGGCGTTCCGGTATTGGTGTTACTAAAGACGGTGATTTACTCTACGCCGTTGGGCCGTCACTAAATGTCGACACTCTAGCCGCGGCCCTGCAAGCTGCTGGTGCGGTTGACGCCATGCAGCTCGACATCAATCCATATTGGGTGCGTTTTGTGACTTTTCAGCCTCAAGGTGGTAGCTCATATACCTACGAGAGTTTATTAAAAGACATGCAAAACGGCGGCTATAGTTATTTGCATGGCTATAACAAAGATTTCTTTTACTTGACGATAAAGTAGAGGTTACCTTAATTGTATCTGTAAACGCTTATGCTATATTGGAGTAATGCATCATCTTGGTATGCGCCACAAGCACGAACGTTTAGTGGGCGCAAAAACACATAAAAAGACACCCTATATAGGCTTTTTGGATCGTCTTACATTTGTAGCTGGTATTGTTGGGCCTTTTACAGTTTTACCGCAAATATTTAGTATTTTTTCAACTCATTCTGCCGCGGGCGTGTCGCTTATAACCTGGGCTTTAATATTCGTTGTGACTTTTCCATGGATTCTATACGGCGTTGCCCACAAAGATAAAAGCATTATTGTCAGCTTTATTTTGTGGGAAGTCGTCAACCTAGCAGTAGTTGTTGGTGTCCTGATGTATAGCTAGCTTTGCGGGTCGATATCGCGCAATCCGTTAAGATAATTCATATCTTGCTCGTCAATCACAAAATTGACATCGGCATTTTGTAGGATATATTCTTCATGAGTTGATTTAGGTAGTGTGACGGTGCCTCGCTGCAAAGTATAACGAATACAGATTTGGGCGACTGTCTTTTCGTATTTATCAGCAAGCTTTTTAACCTCTGGGTTGTCAAGGATGCGACCGGTCGCAAGTGGCGAGTAAGCCTCGATTAATATTCCCTTTTCTTGGCAAAATTCAGTAACTTCATTCTGAGTAGACCCAATAAAGAATCGAATCTGGTTAGCGGCCGGCGTAATTGTACCGTTATCTAAAATTGCCTGCATATCCTTAACGTTAAAGTTAGATACACCTACGGCTTTTGCTCGCCCGCTTTTATAGATTTCTTCCATTGCTTTCCAGGCCTGAATATTTCCTTCTGTATAATCGCCGCCGCGATCTGACCATGGCCATGGCGCGTGGATCAAGTACAAGTCGACATAGTCGACGCCGAGTGTCTTTATCGAAGTTTCAAAGGTCTCTAGGGTGCCATTATAGGTCTTTATATCGGCCGGTAACTTGGTTGTCAGAAATATATCGCGGCGGTCTATTCCGCTATCGCGAATGGCTTTACCGACACTTTCTTCATTGCCATAAACCCGAGCGGTATCAATATGTCGATAGCCACTTCTAAGAGCAAAAAGGGTCGAGCTATAGGCTTCATCACCGTTTGGAATCTGCCATGTACCAAAACCGATCTTTGGGATAGTTGCGCCAGTATTTAATTTGTAGCTATCATTCAATATATTCATAACCTTATTATATCAAGTCTGCTGATTTTAAGCTGTACGCCTGTCATTCTGACGCCTGATTGACTATAATTTAAGTATGACTAATACGATTTCTGATCAATCACACGATGAACCGCATGGCCAATCAACAAACGTACGTCTTAACTGGCTACGAGCCGCTGTGCTGGGCGCAAACGACGGTATAGTATCAACGGCTGGTATTGTTGTAGGTGTCGCTGGTGCGACGAGCTCTAGCGTGGCTATCATTACGGCAGGTGTAGCCGGTGTTGTCGCTGGCGCGTTATCAATGGCCGCTGGCGAATATGTATCTGTCAGTAGCCAAAAAGATAGCGAGAAGGCCTTGCTCGAAAAAGAGCGTCAAGAGTTGATTGACTATCCTGAAGAGGAGTTAAAAGAACTTGAAGAAATTTATGTGAATAAAGGCCTGAGCCAATCAACTGCTGCGATTGTTGCCAAAGAATTAACTGATCGAGATGCTTTTGCGGCGCACGTCGATGCCGAACTTGGTATTGATCCAGATGATCTTACGAACCCTATGCATGCGGCGGTCGCCTCGGCGCTATCGTTTTTATCTGGTTCAATTATTCCGATTGTTGCAATTATTGTTGCCCCTGGCCCCTATAAGGTCGTTGTGACATTTGTTTCAGTCGTAGTTGCCTTGGCGATTACGGGTTCGCTTAGTGCTCACGCTGGTGGTGCCGGTAAGCTAAGGGCGACATTACGCGTTGTTATCGGTGGCGTTATTGCAATGATTGTTACATTTGGAATTGGCCGAA
>JAJXYZ010000029.1 GCA_021780305.1 bacterium
TAGACACTAAAAAATTAAAACAAAAAACTGGAACACCAACCAATGAAAAAACAAACAAATTTACTATCGAGGTCATTAAGCCTTACAGTGTTATTCGCGATGATTGTCGGGCAAATCTTTCAGGTTAGCTCCGTTCATGCCGCGCAAATTACAAATCGCAGCTTAACTCTACAAGCTGGCGTCAGCGATGGTGGTTCAAAACCTGGTGGCGTCGTTAATCACCTGTTTAGTTTTACGTTGCCAAGCGGCACAACAGTTGGTTCACTTCAGTTTGAGTACTGTACACTGGCAGCCGGTACCTGTACTATGCCGTCAGGCCTAGTTACAACCGCAGCAACACTTGCCGTCCAAACCGGTGCGACTGGCTTTACGATGGTCAATGCAACCAACGGTACTCCCTACTTAACACGAACTGCGGCAGTCGTATCTGGTAACCCACTAGCTGTCACTTACGAGCTAGATGGCGTCACCAACCCAACAACTGCTAACCAAACTTTTTACGTTCGAATTAGCTCGTTCGCTAGCACCGACACCACTGGTGCCTCAACCGACACAGGTACCGTTGCCGCTAGTACCGCTACCCAGATTATGCTTAGCGGCACAATGCCAGAATCGCTTGTCTTTTGTACCGGTGCCACTATTGGTCTAACTGTCGGCGTGCCAGATTGTGCAACCGCTACACCAGGCGCTGTTTCATTTAACCAGCTCTTTTCACCGACTGACACCGCCACGGCGACTTCACAGATGGCCGCTTCGACCAACGCCGGATCTGGTTATGTTATTACCGTTAACGGTCCAACTCTGACATCTGGTTCAAACACAATTGCCCCTATGACAGCTCGCGGTACGAGCGCTCACGGTATTAGTCAATTTGGCATGAACCTAAAACTCAACACAACCGTCACTTCAACTGTACCTGTTGGTCTAGAGGTTGCCGTACCATCCAACGGTACCAATTACCGAGCCCAAGCCGCAGCCGGCTACGACACTGTCGACGCTTTCAAATTCGTCTCAAGTGATCCTGTCGCTAATAGTCAAAACGGTGGCGCCGGTGGATCAGACGCGCAGATATTAACCGCTTCATATATCGTCAACGTACCAGGTAGCCAACCTGCCGGTACCTACACTACAACTCTGACTTATATTTGTACGCCAACCTTCTAAGTTATACACAAGCTGTAAAAGTCCCTAAATCTCATTGACTGTCTATTAATGCTCATGCTACAATTCGCACATGAGTGTGAGAAAAGGTGTTTTTAGACGCAGAATTATATTAAGTACATTATTAGTGCTTGCATCGGTCGGCGGAGCATTTCAAGCCCAAGATGCCCATGCTGCCCAGATTACTAATCGAAGCCTAACTCTTGTGGCAGGCGCATCTGATGGCGGTTCAAAGCCAGGCGGTGTCGTTAACCATCTATTCACCTTTACTGTTCCCGGTGGAGCAGCTCTTATTGGCTCAATTCAGTTCCAATATTGTACGACTGCCAGTGGCTCATGTACGATGCCTACCGGTCTAGTTACGACCGCCGCCACACTTTCAAGTCAAACAGGCGCAACAGGCTTTACTATGGTTAATACAACAAACGGATCACCGTACTTAACCCGATCAGCAGTCGCCATCCCAGCTAGCCAACTTGTCACATACCAGCTAAATACCGTTACTAACCCGACAACTACCAACCAAGCTTTTTATGTAAGGATTACGACATTCACGAGCACCACCGCAACAACAGGTGCGACAGATACAGGCACCGTGGCCGCCAGCACCGCCACGCAAATCGTCTTAACTGGAACTATGCCAGAATCACTAATATTTTGCACTGGCGCCACAATCTCGACAACCGCCGGAATCCCTGACTGTAGCACCGCTACACCAGGCGCTGTTTCATTTAACCAGCTCTTTTCACCGACTGACACCGCCACGGCGACTTCACAGATGGCCGCTTCAACCAACGCTGTATCTGGGTACAGTATTACAGTCAATGGGCCAACATTAACATCCGGTGCAAATACCATCACACCAATGGCCACAGCCGGTGTCGGTGTTCGCGGTACTAGTCAATTTGGCATGAACCTAAAGCTAAATACCACAGCTACATCAACTGTAGCAGTCGGCGCTGAAGTTACCGCTGCCGCTAACGGCACAAGTTTACGCGGTCAAGCAGCCGCTGGCTATAACACTGCTGATACTTTTAAATACCTGTCTGGTGACCCAATAGCCAACAGTGCAAACGGTGGCGCCGGCCCAACCAACTCACAAATTTATACTTCGTCATACATCGTAAACGTGGCCGGTAACCAGGCATCTGGTACCTACGTATCAACTCTTACTTACATCTGTACAGCGACATTCTAAACATGAAGATCCGCACCCTCTCGATTATTGGCATAGCGGGGCTGTTAGCTGTAATTATCAGTACAGTATCACCCTCTGCGACAGTTGGCGCCCAAACAACCACAACGCCTGGCGCTCAAGCGCTTGAAATTGGTCCACCGCTACTTAATCTATCTGCCAACCCAGGCGACACAATTCATGCCACGATCAGTCTACGTGATGTTTCGAGCGGTAGCTTAGTTGTTACTAACCAGATTAATGATTTCGTTGCGAGCGGCGAAGATGGCACCCCAAAGATTATCCTTGACGATACGATTCCATCAACATCATTAAAATCATGGATTAACCCAATCGCTCAACTTACATTGAAACCAAAAGAAGTCAAAACCATAAGCCTAGCAATTAGCGTACCGGCAAATGCTTCGCCTGGTGGCTACTATGGAGTTGTTCGGTTTACAGGAACGCCGCCTGAATTAAATGGCACCGGTGTGTCACTTTCGGCAAGCCTTGGATCGTTAATATTACTAAAGGTTAATGGCCAGGCCAAAGAAAGTTTATCAGTTGAGCAATTTTTTGCTGATAATAACGGTAAAGCCGGTACGCTTTTTCAATCAGCCCCGATTACGTTCGTTGAACGTATCAATAACACCGGTAATATTCACGAACAGCCAGCTGGTGTCGTTACAATCACCGACATGTTTAATAATAAAATCGTCACACTTGGTGTAAATCAACCACCGCATGATATTTTGCCGCAAAGTGTTCGCCGATTCGAGTCAATACTTGATAGTTCAAACATTGGCAACCGAATACTGTTTGGCTATTACAAAGCCGACCTGAGTATTAGCTACGGCTCGAATAAGCAAGTAGTAACGTCAAGTATCGGCTTCTGGGTCATTCCATACACGCTAATTATAGTTATCATAGTTGCTTTAATTGGTGGCTTTATCATCCTAAGAATCCTGATTCAACGATACAACCGCCATATCATAAGTCGCGCTCAAAAAACTAACCGCAAATAGCCAAATTTAGGTATTTTAAAGAGAATCAGCCCTGCAACTTATCTGATATACGTGTTATAATACTGGCTATGCTAAGTTGGCTAAAATTAAGTCCGCACCACCATAGTGGACGCTTAAAATCACACGAATACACCTCCTATTTGCCCCTTGGCATATTATTATTGGTCGTTGGACTGTCGTTGATTGCCTATACTGCTACTGCCTCTAGTCCACCGCCACAGTCGAGCTCCGTCGGCCTATCAGGCATAATGCCCGGCAAACCACCTACTGTTGCTGCTATTATTAAGTCCCCCGATACCGGAAGTCACTCCAGCATATCACCGTTAACCGTATCGGGTACCTGCCCAGCTGGCAATCTAATTGAACTATTTAAAAACGACATATTTGCCGGCTCAACCCCCTGCGACAATAGTGGTAATTTTTCAATTGATATCGATCCGTTAGTTGGACAAAATACTTTAATAGCCAGAGTTTATGACGCCCTAAACCAACCTGGACCTAATTCAAATTCTGTCATTGTCAATTATGATGCTCTGCCC
>JAJXYZ010000044.1 GCA_021780305.1 bacterium
ACTTTTGCGCCCAGGATTTGTAAATATCAAGTCGACCTGATTGCAAATATGGCGCATATGGTCCGCCAACTGAAACACCTTCGTCCCAATCGATGCCGAGCCACTTTAAACTATTTTCGATTTGGGTGATACTGCCGTCGACTTCACGAGCTTTATCGGTGTCCTCGATTCTTAAAATAAAGGAACCGCTATTTTGACGAGCAATTAACCAGGCGAATAAAGCAGTCCGAACACCACCGACATGCATAAAACCGGTTGGACTGGGTGCAAAACGTGTACGAACTATAGAGTTAGACATAATTATCCTTATTATAACAGAGAAAAGTCAAGATTATAAGCTGGTGGCGATACGGCGGATTTGATCGCTAGATAGTGGTGCGTTGCCGTCGATTGTGTAAAGTATACCGGCATTAACCCAGGCGGCGTTGCCGTTATAGGAATAAATTGTCAAACCGCCAACTTGGCTAGTGATGTACTGTTCTCCGACTTTTTTACGGACGATATTATCTAAAACAGCTGATGAATCCCATGAACTACGGGCTTGTTTGAATGTGAATTTGCTAGTACCGCTGTTTGCCCTAAAGTTAATTGTGACCGAGGCTTCACTATCGTTAAAAGTAACAGGCCCGTTGACACTATATCCATCTGGGCGATAATCCGGATATTTAGCCGATATGCCAGCTTGGCTAGCAGCCACCGCTACGGACAAATTAGGCATGTTAATGTAAGTTATATAACTAGCCAGCACGACAATTAGTAGGCATAAGCTAGCAATAGTCAAAAATCTTGAACGACGTTTTTTTGTGGACATTTTTTGATTTTTTGTAGTAGGTTTATTTAAAGCATTAGCGATGGCTTCATCTTTAACTTCTTTAGTTGTTTTTGGAGCTAAGGCTACAATTTCAGACTTTTTTGTTTTTACTATAGCGCGGCTGACGGCCGGGTGATTTGTCGCTGGGATGTCGACATTTTTTGAAGATTCCGTTTTTGGTGTATTTCTTACGATTGCGTCGCTACTCGTGGGTGCAAAACGACTTATTTTACTGCTGCGTGCAATATCCATAGTTTGTCGAACCGGTCGGCTGATTGTTGAAATAGTTGGTTTAAGCGGCTTTTTTATCGCGCGACGCACAAGTGTCTTTGATCGTTGTGTAGTGCTGTGAATCGAGCTGGCAAGTGTCGGTTTTTTTACTGAAGGCTGGTCTGTATTAGCTGGATCAACTAAAAGACCAGTATGAGCATCATATCGGTGCCCGTTTACAGTAACAATTTTATTTTGGTTCATATTAATCCTCGCAGCCTCACCATGTTTTTTGTGCGCATTTTGCAAAGCATTAACACTATATTAGAAAGCTTCGGGAGATTATGCAAGGTTTTGATCAAAAAATGTATACAACTTGTTATAATCTATATTAAGTATGTATCGCCGTCCTTCGAAAAAAAAGCAATTAATTAGACGCATTTTTGTTTATGCAGCCATGACGCTACTCGTCGCTATAACTGTGACGGGCATGATATTTGTTATTTTGGGCTATCGAATTGATACCAATAACGGACAGATTGAAAGAAGTGCGTTAATTCAATATAAAACTGTTCCATCAGGGGCATCGATATCAGTTGACGGTAATACGATTAGTCCCCGTACGCCTGCAGAAGCATCTGTAATTGAAGGCACGCATAAATTTGTAATGCAGCGTGATGGTTATGAAACATGGCAAAAAACGATGGATATAAAAGCCGGTACGTTAACTTGGCTGAACTATGCGCGTTTAATACCTAAAGTTCGACCAGTTGTGCCGCTTCAAAATTATACAACCCTACACGCCAGTCTAGGTACGGTTGATGGTCAAACAATTTTAATTCAGCAGGATGAGACTCAACCGTCGTTTCAGTTAATTGATGTGCGATCGGACGATATTAAAACTAGTACAATTACCCTTCCAACTACACTTTATAGTGATGCCGCAACCTCTGGCGTAACTCACTCATTTAGCTTTTTGAGTTGGGATACAAGTGGCCGATATTTAATCGCAAAGCATACTTATGGTGATAAAAGTGAGTGGCTAGTAGTAGATACGCAGGACATTAAATCCAGCAAGAATATTAGTAAATTGCTCGACATCAGTATTTCTTCGGTAGTTTTTTCGGGGACTGGTGGAGATACGTTATATGCTTTAACTGGTACGGATGTCCGTAAGCTTGATCTGTCGGCTGGTACGATTTCACGCACCTTGATATCAAAAGTTAGTAGTTTTGAGCTATATGATACAAATGTGATTACCTATGTCGGCACTGATCCGTCGGATGCGACTAAGCGTGTGGTTGGACTCTACCGAGATGGCGATAATAATCCACATATATTACGAAGCTACACCGAGTCACTAGATATTCCGCTACATATTACATCGACGCGTTATTACAACCAAAACTATGTGGCAATTACAAATGGCGATAAAGTCGAGATTTTGTCCGGTGACTACCCTTCTTCAAGTAGTGTAAGCGCTAAAAGTCTAACAAACTTTGCTAGCTTTAGTTTTTCACCAAGTGTCGATCAAGTTTCATTTAGCCCAACAGGTTTTTATCTGGTAGTTCAATCGGGTGCCAGCTTTGAAAGTTTTGATATAGAATATAAAACTCTTGCAAGTGGTTCGATATCAGCTAGTTCATCTGTGGCTGTCAGTCCGTTGAAATGGCTAGATGATGATCATATGTGGTCGGATTATGCTGGTAACTTGAGTATGCGTGATTTTGATGGGCTAAATGCTATTAATATCAATCCGGTGGCGACTGGTTATGATGTGACCTTAACTAATAATAACCGTTATCTTTATAGTATTGGCAAAACTAACACTGGCTATCAGTTGCAGCGTGTCCGTTTAATTTTGCAATAACTCTTTATTTTTGACCAAATAATCGTTCGAGTAATGTCGGCGAGTTGCCGGGTATTACTGTTGTTGGGGCGGCGGCGTTTGTGGCCGGTGCGGCCGTTGATTTTGTTGGGTCAGGGCTGACTTGCTCGGCAGTAATTAGTAGGCGGTGTAAAGCTGTACCAAGTGGCGTACATGTCAAAAGTGTCATGATTGGTTTAGTTGTTGGGTAGACAAGCTTATTGACGTCAGTCGGCTCAACCACAGATTTACCCGTTACGGTGTAAGTGTAGCGCTTGCCATGATAATTGGCGTAAATACTATCACCGACGGTTAATTTATCGAGTTGGGCAAAAATGAATTTATAGTCGCCACTATCAAGCAGGTCATTGCTGCTATGCCCAGCAATTACAGTGTTTCCAACTTGTCCTGGGTGACTGTCGGCACCAGGGATTGCAAATTGAGCGACTCCGACTGCCATAGCCTTCATTTGAGAGGCGTAATCGTTGCCGATATCGTATGAAACTGGCACGTCGACGTTAATCTTTGGAATAATCAGTCGAGGGTCCGGGCCAACGCTTATATCGGTTGACGGATCAATTACGATATTTTGCGGATCAATACTGCCGGGCGAAACGTAAGCCATGACATTGGCGATAATAATGCGGTTGTACTGCAAAAATCCAAAGATTAGCATGACGATAATGGCCGATGTAATTGGTACAAAATGGCGGCTTTTGCGGGCTTTTTTAGCCGAGGCCTGAACTTTGGAAAGTAATTTTTGACGTAAATCAAACAGTGCTTCGTCTTTGGAAAGTGTTTCGGTAGCTGGTTCTTCTGCTGGTTGACCGCCAAAATAGTGCTGATTCGGATTAGTAGCGGTTTGTTGAGCGGTAATTTGCTTTAGATGATGTGTATAGTAGCCTTCATAGTACTTTTGGTAGTAAGTTTGCCAGGCGCTATGATATTGTTTCCACTGGTCAGCAGTTGGCTGCGGATTGACTGTATGGGTTCGATCGTATGGGTTAACGTCTTCGATTGCTTGAGACGGTTCAGCTGTAGCTTGAGTATTACCAGCGTAAAGATTCTCGATTTGATTACGTACGATATTAGCTGCCGCTTGTTGTTGGTCTGGTGACGTAAGTGTAGGCTCAGACGAGCCCACCGTTATCGGAGAGACGTTTGCAGGGGTGGGATTGACGTCGTTTGGCTTCATTTCTATAGATTCCTGATAACATCTATTGTACAATACATTGATAGCAACTACTATCTGTGACGTAGTGGTCGATTAAATTGTAATATTGTTGGGCGAGTGGCGGAATTGGTAGACGCGCTAGACTCAAAATCTGGTTCTCGCAAGGGAGTGGGGGTTCAATTCCCCCCTTGCCCACCAATATTATTCTTTAATTAAACTAGCCGTGATGCTTTCAAGCGGTTTATTTTGATTCCATAACCAGTAAGTGGCAGCCGCACTGGCGACACTACCGCGCCAGATTGACATCGGGTTATCCCACGGTGTTGACGTAACTTCCCCATCACAGGCGACAATTAGCTGGTCTTTATGAAGCACTGTAATTGTTATTGGATATGTAATCGTAAATTTATGCAATGCCTCAACCAGGCTAGTTAGCTGCATACTGAACGTTAAGACAATCGGGTAATAAACTAACTGAAATAGCTTTTGGAGCTGCGCGAACGAGATAACGAGCGAACTACCTGGTCGCTCAATCAGGCTTTGACTGCTATTTTTGATTAAATCGATAGCGTCACGCGTGATAGTGAGCGGTCCCTTGTATTCGCGCAAAAAATCTTCATATAATATGGCGGTTTCGCTGTTGCGGCCAGCATCGCCAACCATTAGAATACCGGTTGACCACGCGCCGATTGCTTTCATTTCGTTTATTGCGTCGCGCGCCAGGCTACCAGATGGATTTGTGGCTGCAAAGATTGTATCGGTTATGATGTTTGGAATTGTTTTACGTAGGACGTCTGGCAGCAAAACCCTCACCTCACCAGCTCCGGTTGCTAGCGCGGTTTGATAAGCTTCGGCCACGCCGGCAAAACCAAGTTTGTTGCCACCAATAATACCAAGCCGACCGGCTAGTGATTTTTGCTCTGGCTTACTCCAGCCTATATCGCTAAATAACGGCTTGCCGGGTAGCTGTTTTTGCCAATATGAGTAATCCATTAGGTTTCCTTGATTGTAAGACTAACCGGACAGTGATCGGAGCCTAAAATATCAGGGTGAATTTGAGCCGCGGATACTTTATCAACCATACTCTTGCTAATTAGCCAGTAATCAATCCGCCAGCCGATATTGCGCGCCCTGGCATTAGCCCAATGCGTCCACCAGGTGTAAGCTTCGGTTTGGTCGGGGTGTTTAAAGCGGAAGCTATCGACAAAACCAGCGGTTTCAAATTTATCAAAACCTACTCGTTCTTCGTTTGTAAAACCGTGCTTACCGACGTTCGCTTTTGGATTGGCAAGGTCAATCTCGCTATGCGCGACGTTCAAGTCACCGCAAAATAGGACGGGCTTAGACTTTTCAAGCTGTTGAACGTGCTCTAAAAAGGCCGGGTCCCACATTTTGTGACGTAGGTCGAGACGCGATAAATCACCTTTTGAATTGGGCGTATAGACTGCAACAACCCAAAAATCATCGAATTCAGCCGATATGACACGACCCTCTTTGGTAGGATCGCCGTAACTATCCCCGGCTAGGCCGTATTTTTTTGCAATTTCATCTGCAAAACCGTTGATAACACTTAAAGGCTTAATTTTAGTAAAAATCGCTACGCCACTGTAACCAGCTTTATCGGCACTATTCCAATATTCGCTGTAACCCGGCAAATCGATAACCGCCTGGCCTTCTTTGGCCTTAGTTTCTTGCAAACATAAGATATCTGGCTGGTGCTCGGCGACAAATTTTTGAAAAGCGCCTTTGTTGATAACCGCTCGAATACCATTTACATTCCACGAATATAGTTTCATTACGATTAATTATATAGTTTTTATGGCGCGCTGAACATCCCGCTCTTGATCGCGACGTTTCAGTGTTTCACGCTTATCGTAGTTTTTCTTACCTTTTCCAAGTGCAATAATAATTTTTATGTAGCGGCTTTTGGTAAGGAGTCGAAGCGGCACGATACTCATGCCGGCTTGTTTACGCGCGGCAAGTTCGTCGATTTGCTTACGTTTAGCGAGTAGTTTTCGCGGCGAGGTATCAATCGAACGAGCGTTCTCTTTATTCTTTTCATTAATTTTAAGACTAAAGCTGGCATTATTTAGCCACAACTCGTTGTCTTTAATAGTTACGAAAGAGCCTTTCAGCTGAATATGGCCATCACGCGCCGCCCGGGTTTCGGGTCCAGTTAAGGCGATGCCAACTTGCAGCTCGTCGCCCAGAGCGTAATCAAACGAAGCCCGACGGTTGACGATCGCGCTGGGTTTTTTAGATAACTTCTTTTTAGTAGCCATATTGCCTATTGTAACAGAGACTCGATTGCCTTAAGTAGCGTTGCGGCAGAGGTCTTCCATGAGAATTTTTGACTTTGCTTTATTGCGGTACCAGACAGCTTGTGATAATTACTTTTTGATGATGCCTGGTTGACTTGTTTGGCAAAGTCGGCCGAGTCCGTCGGTTTGAAATATAGGGCACCCTCCCCTGCTACCTCATGAAAGATTGGCAGGTCGCTAATTACCGCTGGCACGCCTAAAACTAATGCTTCGGCAATCGGTAAGCCATAACCTTCGTCAAGACTGGCAGTGACTAATAGTGCGTTATCGGCTAGTTTTTCAGCATACTCTTTATCTGAAACTCCATTATAAAAAATTACTTTTGCGCCACTTGGTATTAGCTTTTCAAGCTCGGCTTTACGCTCAGGACTAATTCGACTTAGTAGATGTAGTGTAAAATCTGACAAATCCTTCATGCCACGAATCAGTGTCTCGACGTTTTTATATTCCATAAACGACCCCATGTAGACCAGGTTTTTTGGTGTAATCGTCGTAATATCACCTGTTAAATATTGGTGCAGTTGCTGCGGTGCATTCGGTACGACAATAACCGGCCGTTTGGTAAGTTTTGCTGCTACAATGTCAGATTTACTAGTTTGGCTGACGGTCGCTACTAAATCGGCGCTATTTAAGGCTAAGCGTTGCGGCGCATAGGTTGCATGATAAAGCCACCATCCAGCCCGCAGAATCGGATTAAATTGATGTGGCGGTGTGCGGTGACGATAATAAATCATGTCATGAAGCGTCAGAATAAGTTTAAAGTTGCGGCCTACTGCTCCCATGGTCTGCATCGGACTAAAAACGACATCGGGCTCATATTGGTTTAATCTTAGCGACGTGAATGGCTCAAATACAGAAGTTGGCTTGTGAAGCATGACGTAGTCGGAGCCTAGCGGAAGAAATTTTAATTGATTGATATTACAAATAATAAACGTGACATCTGTCTGCTGTTTTAGGGCCGATGCTAGCTCGGCTGAAAAGCGACTAATGCCGTCATGAAAATCAATTCGGATGTACCTTGCGTCGAAAAATAACTTCATAGATATATGAATTGTAGCATATTCAAAACTGCATATATTTGCATTTATTACAGTTTTATGATATAATTAAAATAGTGTTATTTTTGTAATTTAAGCATGCTATAATTGACTAAATATGAAAGTTCTTATTGCCTCAGACCTAAATTGGCCCCTTATTAACGGAGTTGCCACATTCACTCGTAACCTTGCTAAGGGCCTGGCCGACAGAGGTCATGAAGTTGTTGTAATTGCACCTAGCCAGACCGGTAAAGCTTATACCGAGATTGACGGTAACTACAAAATTTATCGAACACGTTCGGTCATCTTTCCGCTATATCAAAATATTCGTGTCTCGCTAACGCCACTTCTAGAAGTTCGCCGCATAATTCAGGACTTTGAGCCCGACGTGATTCATATTCAGATGTTGATGTGGATTGGACAAGCCACGATGTCACAGGCGCGTCGCCGTAATATTCCAGTCGTATCAACTAGCCATGCGATGCCAGAAAATTTAATGGATAATCTTAAAAAATTGGCGCCACTCGCCCGACCGATCAATTACATGTTACGCGAATATGGCCGACGTTTTCACTCACGAGCCGATGCTATTACCTCCCCGACCGAATCTGGTATTAGGTCGTTTGGTAAGCACGTTGAAAAGATTGAAAAACCGATTTATGCGATTTCAAATGGCATTAATTTAACGCAATTTACGCCAACAAAAGCTAGTCCGTCAACTTATCTTAAATTTGGCATACCGACCGATTTACCGATTGTGTCATATGTCGGCCGTATTGACGCTGAAAAGCATCTTGGCGTTTTGATTCAGGCTATGGAAATTATTTTGAAAAAAGCTAAAGCCCACCTGGTGGTAGTTGGGAGTGGTGGTGATTTGGAATGTAACCAAGAGTTGGCACGCGATTTGGGTATTGCTGATCACGTTACTTTTACCGGTAGAGTCAGCGACGAAGATCTGATTGAACTCCATAAAGTTGGCGATGTATTTTGTATGCCGTCACCTGTTGAGCTACAGAGCATTGCAACCTTAGAGGCGATGGCAAGTGGTCAACCGGTAGTGGCGGTTGACGCCGGTGCCTTAGCGGAACTTTGCCACGATAAAAAGAACGGCTTTTTGTTTGATTTAGATGACGCTCGGATGGCGGCCGATCGTATTCTGAAAATTATATCTGATAAGACTTTGCGTGCACGAATGTCTACAGCTAGTCTTAAAATTGCCAAAACTCACGATATGGTTCACACGCTTGAGCAATTTGAAGAACTTTACAATATGGTTATTGAGCAAAAAAAAGTTGATTTGCAAGAAAACGAACAATACCGTCTTAGTGAATAAATCGTTTAATCGCCGAGGCAACTTGATTGGGTGTTTCGTAATGGGTCAAATGGCCAACGTTTTTAATAACTACTAACTCGGCATTTTTAAATAGTTTGACTAAACTTTGCTGTTTTGATAGCGGTGTAATATCGTCTTTGTCGCCAGCGATTAGAAGTGTCGGTAAGCTTATTTTCGAGGCAAACATGCGGACATTCTGGCTGACTGAAGTTTTAAAGGCTTCGGAAAGCATTGTCGGGTTAGCAAAGCTACTAAAATGCATTAAGTGTTGACTATGAATAAAGCTACGCAGTTTTTTATCTTTGGTTTTGGCCATAGTAATACTCATAATCATGACGACTAACTTGGACGCTAGCCATTTTTTCGCTAGACCGGCCGGTAGTTTTCGTCCGACAAAATAATAAAATACTGCTAATTTAGTCAAAATGGCTTTTGGTCCTTCAAGGGCTGGTGCGCCAATTGGGTTCACTAAAACTAGGCTAGCCAGAGTTTCGGGGTATTGAGCGGCGTAACTAGCGGCCACGATACTACCAAATGAATGCCCCATCAAGATAGGTGGATGAGATAGTTTTAAATCACTAATAAAGTCAGCTAACCATGCAACGTAATTTTGTAGACTATGCTCGTTATCAAGCGTTTTTGCTTCGCCAAAACCTGGCAAATCTGGCACAATAACCGTAAAATCGGTCAGTTGTTTAGCTATTAAATCAAGTCCATGATGGGTGCCGCGAAAGCCATGAATCATAATTATTGTTGTTTTGGCGTTTGGATGATATGTCCAAACGGGCTGGTGTACGGGCGTATTTTTCATCTTGTTAAGTATAGGCGGCATCTGGCGACGACGCAATAACTAGTGGCTATAGCCGATAAACTCGATGTAGCCCAGGGTGGGCCTCTTTCAGGTAGTCGTTGAATATTGCGTAAATTTCACTAGCTGGAACACCTTCACGAGCAAACTGGCGAGCTTGCTCTAAAACTAAATCACCCTCCGTCTTGTAGCCGTTTGAATCTAAAATAACAGCGATTCCGGAAGCCGATTGTTCTACAATTAACTCAATTATTTCGTTGCGTTCATTGCGGTAGTCATCAAGATAATAGACGCGAGCATTAGTATCTGGGGTTGGCTTCCCTTGCTGTTCGCCGCGTTCTTTAAAACGGTCGGCAGTTTCGATTACTTTCGCACCTTCCATTAAAACTAATTAAACAACTCTGATGGCGGTCATACAACCGAGTTTGTAATTAAAACTACAGCCCCTATCTGTTATTTGCTATAAATGCTATGCTGGTACAGATATGATTGCCGACATCACAATAACTGAAAAATCATTTGGTCCCAAGCTTTTAATGAGTGGGATTAAATTTAGTATTGATGACGGTGAAAAAGTTGGTGTCATCGGTCGTAACGGTGTTGGCAAGTCGACGCTTTTTGGTATTTTGGCCGGCATTGACAAAGACTTTACTGGTGAAATTATTTTTAAACGCGGTACGGTCGTTGTTACTACTGCTCAAGAGCACCACGATATGGGCGACATGACGGTTTTGCAATATGTGCTGCGCGGGCTACCTGAATATTCTGATCTATCGCATAAAATCGAGACACTACCGGCCACTATGGGTGACGATATGAAGTTGATTAACGAATATACTCAGGCTTTAATGCGGTTTGACGACAAAGGTTTTTATCAAATTGAAGAACAGATCGAGCGCGAGTTAGATAACTTTCAGCTGCCCGGTGTGGCTCATCGTGCCTTTACTACCCTATCCGGTGGTCAGAAGCGATTAGTTGAGGTCGTGAAAGTTATGCATAGTGACGCACACCTGGCGCTAGTTGACGAGCCAACTAACCATATGGATTACATCGCTAAATCTCAGTATGTTGATTGGATGAAAACGGCGCGCGAAGCTATGCTGGTGATTACTCACGACCGCGATGTTTTGAATGAAGTTGATCGGATTATCGAACTAAAAGACGGTGGCAGCGTCAGTTATAAAGGCAATTACGATGCTTATTTGAAACAAAATGCGGTTAGTACCGGCACACAAATGAATGATTTTGAAATGGTCGAAAAGCGAATTGTTAACTTGAAAGTTAAAGTGTTGGACTACCAACGACTAAAGGAAAAATCACGTAATCCGGGCACTATTCAAAAGTTTAAGCGTCTTGAAGAAAACTCCCGAAAAGAGTTAGCGGAACTACAAGCTAAGGAAAAGCCGACATTTTGGATTGATAAGGAATCGGCTGCTAATCTAAATTACAAAGTTGCGGCGCAGTACGATAAGTTTAAAGCAAAGAATATCCGCATGAGTATGAAAGATGACGAATCGCGCAGCAAGCATGTGTTGGTTACGGGTCGCGGTGTTGCTTTGGGTTATGGTGATAAGCCGTTATTTGAAGGCGTTAATATTGACCTTCGTGAGGGTGAAGCGCTTGAATTACGTGGGCGAAATGGTGCTGGTAAAACAACGCTTATTAAGGCGCTACTCGGCGACACGACACCAAAATTATTTGCTGGTGAACTGACGCTTGATCGTCATGTTCGCATCGGTGT
Source organism: bacterium (assembly GCA_021780305.1). Lineage (GTDB taxonomy): Bacteria > Patescibacteriota > Saccharimonadia > Saccharimonadales > Saccharimonadaceae > UBA1547. Next base: position 11,303 of record JAJXYZ010000044.1, read on the forward strand.
GTATGAGCAAGAGATTAGTTCGACATATTTTGAGATGTCATTAGAGTCGGCTATCGAAAAGATGTATTTGGACCGTGATTTATCGGTTTCTGTGTCTAAAGTTCGCAGCTTACTGAATGATTATTTATTTAGTGACGGTGATGGCAAAACACCAATTTCTAGATTATCTGGTGGACAAAAAGCCCGTTTTCAGTTGATTTCAATGCTAGCTAATGACCCGCAATTGCTAATTCTAGACGAGCCGACTAATCACCTTGATTTACCGAGTATTGAAGAACTAGAGACGGCGCTTGGTAAATATTCAGGTGCGATTATTTATGTTAGCCATGATGGTTATTTCCGCCAAGCTATTGGTGGCGAAGTATTGCAAATCGGCGCTCAGTAAGTTTAACAAGCCTTATCTATACGGCCGCGATTTCGTGTCGATTTATCGCATCCTGTAATCGTGGGCGGTCGAAGCCCAGAATCATATCACCAGCTACATCTGTTACTGGCACGCCACTAAAGCTACCGCCATTTTTAGACATAAGCTCGTCATAGGCAGCTTTATCTTCTTCGATGTCTTTGGCGACATAAGGAACGTTTAGTTTGTCTAGCCATTCCATTTCGGCGTGACAAAAGGCGCACCAACTTGTTTTATAGACGGTTATTGCTGATGGAGAATTAGCTTGTGGCATGATTTAATCCTTATTTATATACTATACATTGTATACTATATTCTACTTTTAGTAAATGTTGTTTAGCGCTTATGTTATACTAATCACAGAAAAAACAAGGAGAAAACGTGGCGTTAACGCTCCGCAATCAGATTAGAGACAAAAAAGGCCTTACTGCTAGTGGTTTTGCCTTGCCGACTATTCTGATTGCCTCAATTGTAATGCTGACAGTACTGCTAGTTTCGGTGACTAGCACGACGGCCCTTCGTGTGGCTATTAATACGCAGTATTATGCGCAACTTGCTCAACTGGCCGGCGAGGCGGGAACGGCATATGCCGAGGCTTGCCTGCACAGTAATGCCAATACGCCTAGTTGGTCGGATGCTAAGCCTCTGACACCTGCGACTGATTGCAGCGGTAATGTTCAGAACGGATATCCGTCGTATGTTTTAACAAATGCAACAAATATTAGGACTGGTTTTAGTATTGGTATGCCGGCCGTTGATTCATTCGGTCATGCTACGACCGTGCCAAATACTGGCTTTACTGAAATTACCCGGGAGTCTAATGGTGATGTTTGGCGTCGCTATAATCAACCGGCCGTGCAGTCGGCTGTCGTGCCGGATCAATGTTCGGGTACGGCTACTTCAGCACTAGGCTGGAACACGCCATATGTAACAACTACTGCTATGCCATTTCCGGAAGCTTCAGCTCAAATGATATCAATTAGTAACGCTTATTCGAATGTCGGCCCTAATTATTTTCGTAAAGATTTTACCGTTACCTCGCCGGCTACTTATAACGTTTATAACGAGGCTGATGATCAAAGCGATTTATATATTGACGGTCAATTATTATCATCTGTAAGTTACGGCACCTACGATACTAAGCAAATTGCACTTGGTGTTGGCTGCCATACGATAGTAGCAAAGCTTACAAATGGCAATATTAGGCCTAATCCATCCGGTCTTAAGGCGGCTGTAATAAAGGCTGGTAGCAGTGTTCCGACGGTTGTTACTGATACGTCTTGGCGAGTTGTAGCTGGTGTATCGAGGCACTTTTCGGAAGTTAATTATTACGCCGATGCAAGTGCCTGGACATCAGTAAGAGATGCGGGTCCTGCGTCTGGTGCTTCCGGATGGACTGCCGCTAGTGGTGATACCGGAGCTAGGATAATTTATAGTCCAGTTGGATATGATGGCTCAAATAATTATCCGTCAAGCTCATACACATTATTTAGGGATAATCGAACCATAACTGTATCGTCTCCGACACAAGTTAAAATTACCGACACTTGTGATGACAGCTGTACTATATATATGGATGGTAATGTTGTAGCGTATGGTGCTCTTTCGGTTTCCTCTACGACGCTGACATTGTCTGAAGGTACGCACAAGTTTGGTATTGTCCTATATAATACTAGCGGCGCATCAGGCATCATGTTTACGGCAAATCGAACTACCGACAACGCTATACTAACCAGTTCTGATTCTACTTGGTCGGCGGCTAACTTTTGGACTGGATTAGGTTCGGACACTAATAATTACTCATACGACAATACTTACTTCCCTATTCCTGATCCGAGGACAATAAACACCTTAATAGTTGCCGGTGGCGGTAGTGGCGGTGGTTCAACCGGTGGTGGCGGTGGTGGCGGTGGTGTAGTCTCTACCTTGACCGACGTAAATGTCGGTAGTTACCCTGTTGTGGTTGGTGGTGGTGCGACGGCGCCTGGAAATCAAAATCCTGGTATTAATGGGTCTAACTCTAGTTTTAACGGTCTAGTAGCGATTGGTGGTGGCGGCGGAGCTGCGTCTCGTGGTGGTGCGACGGCGTATAGCGCAGGGTCTGGTGGATCAGGCGGCGGAAGCCAAGACTATTATGGTATATCGACAGCTGGACTCGGTACGAATTTGCAGGGTAATCCTGGTGGTTCATTAGGTTATTCTTCGCTAAATAGTGTTGGCAATGCTGGCGGTGGTGGCGGTGCGGGTGGTTCTGGATGGGGTACGGAATCGGGGCTTGGTGGTAATGGTGGTATTGGTGTGATAAGTAGTATATCTGGCACATCAACCTATTACGGTGGTGGCGGCGGTGGTGGTGGCGGCGGTACTGGTGGCTTAGGTGGCGGCGGTAATGGTGCAGATGTTGGTGCTGCCGGAACAGCAAATACCGGTGGTGGCGGCGGCGGCGGTTGGGGTTACAGTACTGGTAACGGTGGTGCCGGCGGATCGGGTGTCGTGATAATATCCTACCCTACCGGGTCTGTTACAGCGACGGGCGGCACGATGACAACTTCTGGCGGATACACCATTCACACGTTTACATCAAGCGGTACATTTGTTGTGACAGCTACGAACTATTAGCCGCTCGGCTCTATACAAAACAGTTTAAAATTGCTAAAATGACTTTATGATTCAGTCGCCTAAATCGGGTAATAAGACGACGCCGCCGCAGAATGCGGCACTTTTACTGATAGGCACTATATTGGATACAACCTGGCGGGCCTTTGTGCCGACGATTGGTGGTACATTTTTAGGAATTGGCCTTGATAAAGCACTTAATCTTGCTCCACTGATGACTATAATTTTTGTAATTTTAGGTTTTATTGTTAGTGCATTATTGATTATATTACAGTTGAGGGCGGTACGACGCTAGATGATTGATAAATTCTCGGCCCTTGATTTGCATATTAGTATTGCTTCCGAAAAACTATTTACACTAGGTGGAATATCAGTGACTAACGCTATGGTCACAGGTATTGTCGGTTTAGTTGTGACACTTGGCATACTTATATATGTGGCGATTATGTTGCGCTTGAAGCGCTATAACCGTTTTGTCGGTATGATTCAGTGGGTTTTTGAAGGCTTATTTAAATCAGTTCATGACATTATTCCCGATAAAGTTTTGGCTCGCAAAATTGCCCCCTTGGCGATTACCATTTTCTTTATAGTGCTATTTAACTATTGGCTAAGTGTAATTCCGGGTCTAGACTCAATTAAGTATAATGGCGTGCCTGTCATTCGAAGTATAACGTCGGATTTAAACTTTACGATATCGATTGCTCTAGTAACCATGGTGACTGCTCAGGTGTATGCCATTAAGTACCTGACGGCACTTGGTAATATCCAGCGCTATTTCCGTAATCCATTTAAAGACCCGATTGGAGCTTTTGAAGGGATTTTAGAGTTAGTCGGTGAAATTTCGCGCGGCACTGCCCTTGCACTACGTTTGTTCGGTAATGCCTTTGCTGGCGAAGTGCTTTTGATTGTTATTGCGCTACTTAGTGGCTATCTTGCTAGCGTTGTTTTACCTTTCTTTATGGCTTTTGAGCTATTTATTGGCTTAATCCAGGCTTACGTTTTCTTTGCATTATCGCTTATTTTTACATCGCTGGCTGTTACGCCGCACGAAGATTCCCCGTCCGATCATTCCCCTACTGCTAAACATATCCAGCTAGTAGCAAAATGATATAATAATGACCAGTAGATACAATAAATCTTAAAGGAGAAATATACATGAATCA
>JAJXYZ010000008.1 GCA_021780305.1 bacterium
TCAAGTGCCGGCAGGCCAATATTGCCAACCAGCCAAATCTTTCGACCAGCCGCTTCAAGTATACTCGCGATTAAACTAGCGGTTGTCCCCTTGCCTTTACTGCCGGTCACGCCAATAATCGGTGCCGAACATTTTTTGAAAAATTCATTTGTAGCTGACCAGACTTTTCCGTCAGTTTTAATCTTGCGAGGCGATAGACCAGCCGTTCTAATGACCAAATCAAAGCCACTAAGGTTTTTAAAGGCGTCCTCGCCTATGATCGTCTTAACGCCGTCCGGTAAGTTTGCTAGTTCTTTCTGATCAACAATCGTAATGTCGTTGTTTGAATCATCAGCGTAATACCGATAATTTGACTCACCCTCTAGACCGTAACCTGCGATTGCAATCTTCATATATCTATATTAGCGCGGGTTGAACAATGTTGCTAATTTATCATTTAAATCAACTAGCTCTTGACGCTCGCCACTACTGACGGCCGCTAGAACCCAGATATTTTCATCAATAAAGCTACGCGCAGTTGTCAGCATTCGCTCGAGCGATACTTTCTTAATCATATCTGGCACAGCCTCATAGTTTTTGATAAAATCATCGGCAAAATAACGACCGGTGTAAAAACTACTGATTTGCGAGACAGTTTGGGCACCCATTTGGTAACGACCCATTGAAAACGATTTGGCTGCATCAATCTCTTCCTGAGAGATCTTGCCGTCTAGCACGCAGCGAATTTCGCGCGTGATAATATCAAATAATTCACCGGCAGTTTCATGATTGACTTGACCGATAATATCCCAACTACTGTCATAGTAGCCAGCACCGACATGTGCGCTAACGTTGTAAGCCAAACCTTTTTGACGAGCAGCGCCAAAGATACGCGAGTTCATCGTACCGGTCAAGATATGATTCAGGTAATGCATCGCATCCAACTCTTCATCATTAAGCTCACGCGGAACCGCCATAGACCAGTTAAAGGTTAAATTGGTAGCGTCCTTACGACGAATCACACTTGGATTACCACTGGTTAATTCATCACGCGGCACTTCAAAACGCTCACCTTCAGGTAACTGAAAATCTTCAATTTGGCGCTTAATTTCAGCCTTGCGGCCATCAAGCTTACCAGCAATCACAAAACGCATATTATTAGTCGTATGCGTGCGATGATGATGCTCGCGGACATCAGCCAAACTGACATTTGGAATTGTTTTAATTGATTGGCGATAAGTTAAAACATCTTCACCCATTAACTGCTGAACGCGTGGCCAAAGTAAACGATGATGGTCGTTTAGGTAATTAGTTAGCTCGCCCTTTACATTGCCTTTTTCAGCATGTAGCTCGGTATTATTAAAGCGCGGCTGACAAATAGCCAACTTTTGCAGATCCAAAATGCGGTCCCATTCAAAATCGGCACAATCGGCCTCATAAACCATCGATAAATCACTCGTATAGGCATTCCGGTAGGCACCATTTTTAGTAAATTCTGATTCGAAAGCATGCTCGGACTTAAAACGAGCGTTTGCGCCAAAAGCCATATGCTCCATAACATGCGCGACTTGCTCGATATCCTTTGATTTAGCGTATCGATTACCCGCCCTAAAGTGAAACTGCATACTCATAACAGTTGCACCAGGAACATCAATTAGAAGCCCTCTGGCGCCATTTTTAAGACGAACTTCTTCTACAGTATGATTCATTTAAGCCTGCTTTCTGCCACCCGGAATTGGTTAATGTTTTTTCTTTCGATTTTGTCGTTCAGACTTCTTTTTCTTACGCGCCACGTTCTGTTTATGATGAGCTTCAGATGTTGTGGTAGCCTTTTTAGCCTTGAAGTCGGCGTCACGATTTAGTTCACCGCCTGTGATCTCGTTAACACCTTTTTCAACGGCAGTTTCAGCTAGACGTGTCAGTTCGGTTTCGTGATCTTCTGTCTCAACAGCAACCACATCATGCTTGTGAACATTAATCACCGCGCGAATAACCTCGTCGCGAAGTGTCAACTGTAGGCCGTCGTAAAGCTTCTGTGATTCGCTGCGATACTCAACCAATGGATCGCGCTGACCAACACTGCGCCAGTGAATACCCTCGCGCAAATGCTGCATATTTTCAAGGTGCTGCATCCATAGAGTATCCAGTACTTGTAGATAAACTTCTCGTTCAACCTTGCGCATAATCTCGGTGCTAAGTTCTTTTTCTTTTTCAACGTATAGTTCACGTACAGAATGAAGTGCCATCTCAAAGCGACGCTTGTCATTCTTTTCTTCACCGATAGCGGCAATTTTTTCAACGCCAACTGGAAAAGCTATTTCGAAATTTTCAGCAAATTTATTATTGTTTTTTGCTGGTAGAAGTGTCAGTTCGTGCAATTTAGCCTCGATTAAACGGTCAACCTCGGGTTTAATATCGCTACCTTCTAGAATTTTGTGACGCATTGAATAAACTGCGCGGCGATGTCGATTAATCACGTTGTCATATTGAACGACGTTTTTACGAGTATCAAAGTTGTAACCCTCAACGCGCTTTTGAGCAGCCTCAAGTGTCTTAGAAACCGCCTTATTTTGAATTGGAGTATCTTCATCAACGCCAAGTCGATCCATTAGGGCAGCGATTCTTTCGCCCTGGAAAATACGCATCAAATCATCTTCAGTCGATACATAAAACTGCGTTTCACCCGGGTCACCCTGGCGACCACCACGACCACGGAGCTGATTATCAATTCGACGTGATTCATGTCGTTCGGAACCAATCACGACCAAGCCACCAAGCTCGACGACACCTTTACCTAGCTTAATGTCAGTACCACGACCAGCAATGTTGGTCGCTAGTGTAATCGCACCCTTTTCACCGGCTTTTTCAACAATTGCCGCTTCACGTTCATTATTTTTAGCATTCAAAATTTCGTATGGAATGTTTTCTTTATCAAGCCAATTAGCAATCAACTCATTTTTTGTAATCGAGGCTGAACCGACCAAAACTGGACGGCCAATCTGATGATATTCCTTGATAGCATTCGCAACGGCTTTAAGTTTGCCCTTTTCGGTCTTAAAGATTAAATCTTCTTTATCAATACGAATGAGCGGTCGGTTTGATGGCACCTGAATAACATCGAGGCTATAAATCTGCTGGAACTCTTCGGCTTCTGTAAAGGCCGTTCCGGTCATACCGGACAATTTCTTATATAGGCGGAAGTAGTTCTGGAACGAAACCGTTGCTAGTGTCATGCTTTCCTGAAGGACTGGTACGCCCTCTTTGGCTTCAATAGCCTGATGCAAGCCTTCGTTATAGCGACGGCCTTGCATTAATCGGCCAGTAAATTCGTCGACGATGACAACTTCACCGTCATTGGTGACCACATAATCTTTATCACGTTTAAATAGCGTCTGGGCACGAAGCGACTGGTCAAGATGGTAAACTGAACGAACATAGTCTGGACTATAAAGATTTTTAATACCAAGTATTTTTTGGATTTTATCAACACCTTCATCTGTCAAAGCGACACTACGACGCTTTTCGTCAACCTCATAATCACTTTCAACCAATTTCGCGACAACTTTAGCAAACTGATAATAGCTGTCTGGATTCTCGGCGGCAGGGGCGCTAATAATCAATGGCGTCCTAGCCTCATCAATCAAGATACTGTCTACCTCGTCAACGATTGCAAAATGCAAATCCCGTTGGCGCAAAAGATCAACTTCGTTGACCATGTTATCGCGTAGATAATCAAAACCAAACTCGTTATTAGTACCGTAGGTGACATCGGCCGCGTAAGCTTCTTTACGAGTAATCGGTCGTAGGCGCTTCATACGTGGGTCGTTGTGATTCTCGTTATCGTAATCTTTATCGTAAATAAACGAGGCTTCATTAATAATCACACCGGTT
>JAJXYZ010000012.1 GCA_021780305.1 bacterium
TTAGCCTTAATCACCTGCCCTTCTGGAGTTTGGCCGACAAGGCGTGGTAATTTAAAGGCATGCAGCGCGTCATCAAGTGTGACGGTCTCAATTTTCTTACCGGCTGGCATTGGTGCAAATTGTGGCTTATCATCAGGATCCTCGTTAGACCCTAGCTGCAACATGGGCCCAAAGCGGCCAAAACGTGCAAAAACCGGTTTATTGGTCTTGGGATCGATGCCAAGTTCGCGCACTTTAGCGCTGTCGGATCGCTTAATATCGCTTGATTGCTCGATTAATTTATGGAATGGAGTGTAAAATTCTTGTAACATGTCATTTCGCGCTAATTTGTGGCTTGCGATTTGGTCAAATTCTTCCTCGACATGGGCGGTAAAGTCGTAATCAACTACTTGAGAGAAATTACTTGTTAGAAAGTCGCTTACTATCTCGCCGCTTGGAGTTGGTATGAGTTTACCTCGGTCTGATCCGGTTTTTTCCTGAACGATTTCACGCTTAACTTCGTTATCTTCAAGCGATAAAACTATGACGTCACGCGGTGAACCCTCGGTCTCACCTTTTTCAGCATAACCGCGGACTTGGACAGTATTAATAATAGTAGCGTAGGTTGATGGGCGGCCGATGCCTAAATCTTCCAGTTTCTTGACCAGACTGCCTTCGCTATAGCGGCTTGGCGGACGGGCGAAGACTTGACGAGCATTGGCGCTTAGCAGAGGTAATTCGTCATCAGATTTGACAGCTGGCAAAATTTCGGCGTCTTTTTTACTGCCGCCATAAACTTTTAAGAAGCCGTCAAAGATAATAACTTCACCTTTGGCCTCGAATACTTCACGGCCGGTCGAGATTTCAATTGTGACGACGGTTTTTTCAAGTTTAGCGGGTGCCATTTGGCTAGCCAGGGCACGGCGGCGGATTAAGTCATATAACTTTTGGTCGTATTCGTTACCACTACCCCGCTCTAAGGCGATATTAGTTGGTCGAATTGCTTCATGGGCTTCCTGGGCACTGCTGGACTTAGTTTTAAAAGTTCTGATTTGGTGGTAGTTATCACCAAACTCACTCTTAATATATTGCGTCATTTGCGACAAGGCCTGACCGCTCAAATTGACCGAGTCAGTACGCATATAAGTGATTTTACCCTCTTGGTAAAGCTTTTGAGCCGATGACATGGTCGCGCGGGCGCCAAAACCGAGCCGGCTATTGGCTTCTTGCTGCAAGGTACTCGTTGTAAACGGTGCGCCAGGGTTGCGAGTGCTTGGACTGGTGGTAATTTTACTGACTTTAAAGCTGGCGTTAATTAATGATTCCAAAAATGCTTTGGCCTCTTCCTCTGTCTTGAAGCGTTTTGGTAGTTCCGCCTTCATCGTGGTGTCATCGGCGCTAAATTCGGCGGTGACTTTAAATTCGGCCGAGCCTTCAAATTGTTCAATTTCACGCTCTTTTTCAACAAGCAACCGGACGGCTGGTGACTGGACGCGACCAGCTGATTTGCCGCCAGGTACTTTTTGCCAAACGACTGGTGAAAGTTCAAATCCAACAATCCGGTCCAAGATTTGACGGGCTTGTTGAGCTTGAACTAGGTTCATATCGACCGTGCGCGGGTTTTTGACCGCTTCGGTAATGGCCTCTTTGGTGATTTCGTGAAAAACAATTCGATTAGTTTTAGCGGTATCAAGCTTTAGGACCTCGCACAGATGCCAGGCAATCGCCTCTCCTTCGCGGTCTTCATCAGTTGCCAGCCAGATCGTTTCGGCGGTTTTGACGGCTTTTTTTAGCTCGGCGACGGTCTTTTTCTTTTCAGAATCAATTTCATAAGTGGTCTTAAAGCCATTTTTGACATCAATCGGCGGTGTGCCGTCTTTGGTCTTTTTGGCAATTGAACGAATGTGGCCAACACTAGATAACACCTTAAAATCACTGCCGAGATACTTCTCGATAGTTTTGGCTTTGGCTGGTGACTCGACGATAACTAAATTCTTCATATATTGGTTGCGCTTGCTTGTTAGCTAAGCACAAGGCTTAGTTATACGCAACTTTTGGATATTTGTAAACCCGCTTGCATATACTGCTATATTCTAAATTTTATCTTCTGTATGCTATCTTAAAGTCCATTGATTGCCACCGAGGGCGCGGATTGAGCCGGCAATTTCGAGCATGGTTAGGGTTTGTGAAAATTCACTAGCCGACAGGCCGGAACTGGCCATAATCTCATCACCGTCGCGTAGGCCAGATTGAATTAGGCTAATAATATTACTTTCGGCTGATGAATTGCCGAGTGGCAAAATTTGTTGTGGTTTTAACAGGTCGGGTGCAATAATCTCCAATATATCTTCACTACAGGTGACAGGTTGAGCGCCTTGCTTTAATAATGAGTTGCAACCAGCTGATAGCGGGCTGGTGATGTTACCGGGTGCGACAAAGACTTCCCTCCCCTGATCAAGGGCGTGGGCGACGGTTGATAATGTACCGCTGCGAATGGCGGCTTCGGTCACGACGATGGCGTCAGCTAGACCGCTGACAATCCGATTACGGGCTAAAAAGTAAAAATCGCGGGCTTCGGTACCGGGCGGATATTCGCTGATAATTGCGCCGCCTTTTTCGATGATTTCTTTGGCAAGGCTTTGATGGCTGGCTGGATAGATAATATCGACGCCATTGGCGACAACGGCGATGGTCGTGCCGCCAGCATCAAGCGCCGCCCGGTGAGCAACGCCGTCGACTCCTAAGGCTAGGCCGCTGATAATCACGATACCCCTTTTAGCCAGCTCAAAACTTAAACGATATGTCACCTCTTTGCCGTAACTGGTTGGTTTGCGTGAGCCGACGATTGCAACAGAGGTTACGCGGTGATCGGGTAGCTTGCCAGTAAAGTGTAATGTTTCGGGTTTTTTGGCAATAGTATTTAATATCTGTAAGTACTTATGCTCTTGAGGTGATATGCTATTGATTTTCATACAATTTATGTCAGAAGGTATTGACATTATGTCAAAGACGTGCTAATATCAGGAACGATTGGTTACATTGCGAGATTAACCAAAAGCACCTTATACCCCCTATTTTAACAGCGGCCTAGCAATATTCAATATACTAGCCGCGTACGTTAGGTTATGCGCAATGTGCTTCTTAAGTAACTACCCTCCACTTTATTAGCATTAAGCATTGCGCGTATACTAATCCCTTTAACCAGCGAACATCTGCGATTTGATCGAGACCGTTACGCTTGCCCCATGGGTGGGTTAAAGGGTAAAACGGCGCCAGGTGATGCCCACCCTTACCTGGCGCTTTTTTATTTGGAAAAATTAAGTAATTATTGTATTATATTGATATCTTGTGCAATCGGCATGAGTGTGAGTTGAACGGAGGCCAGTAATGGCCGTTTCTGTTTATATCATTTTGGGATTGGTGGTCGTTGTTTCTGCTTTGCGCCTTGCTGGCGCAGTCTGGGAACATCATGCCGCCAGTATCATCAAAGCGTTGGGCGAAATTGCGCTACTGGGTGGAGTTCTGGTGAACTTCACTGCCCTCCGGCATATTGGATACAGCTGGGCTACTCTGCCAAGCTGGGTCTATACTGTGCCGATTTGGGTCGGTGGGCTAATATTCCTGATCGTACATCTTCTAGAGCTCAGAAGAGTCATGAAGATGCCCAGCGTCGTCAACAACATCAAGGATTACGGCTCGAAGGGGTCATGAACCTGATGCTCGCTACTCACTGCTGCGGGATGGCAGGCAGAGTCAACGATGACTCGCCTGCCATCCTCGATGAACTCTCTATTAGATAGGGGGATTTTTTATATCTTGTGACTAGTGATTTCGAGTTTAGCGGCGCAAAATTGTTCAATCTGATCAATGATGTGTGGCACGATGGTTTTTTCGAGCTGTTTGCCCTCGTCTTTACTAAAGCGTGACAGTACAAAGTCGGCGTCATCGATTTGGTCGCGACGTTCATTCCAGATGCCGATACGAATGCGATGATAATCCGGACCTAAGTGATTATTGAGCGATTTAATGCCGTTATTACCGGCGTCACTACCTTGCTGACGGTTACGAATGGTGCCAAATGGCAAAGCTAGATCGTCGTGAACAGCTAGAAAATCGGTCGCAATATCGATATCATAAAAATCGGCTAACTTGCGGGCACTGACGCCGGTCTCGTTATAAAAAGTGGTTGGCTTGACCAATAGGACCTTTTCACCACTAATAACCGTTTCAGCCAGGATGGCTTTAAACTTAGTTTTTTCGGACCACTTCAGATTATTTTGGCTAGCCAGCTGATCGAGCACTAAAAAGCCGACATTATGGCGGGTGTGGTCATAGGTTTGTCCGGGATTGCCCTGCGCAAAAACAATTTTCATATACTACCATTCTAAACCATTGACCGATATTGGCCAGTGGTTTTAAAGCTCGGTTGAATCAGTCGGCTTAACCTTTTTAGCTAGCTTGTCTTTTTGAAGCTGTTCTTTTTCGCGGTTAGCTTTAATCTGTTTTTCGTCGCGGAAACTAAACCGAATTGGGGTGCCGGCAAAGCTAAACGTTTCACGGACATGGCGTTCGAGGTAGCGCTTGTAGCTCCAGTGAATGAACTTTAGGTTGCTGCCGTAAATTACGAACCACGGTGGCGAAACATCGGTTTGGACCATATAACGCAGTTTTGGGTGGGTGTTTTTAAGACCAGCTGGTGGATGGCGTTGAATAAGTTTCTGTAAGAGGTCGTTAAGTTGGCGAGTTTTAAGTTCTTGGTGGCGACGGGCGTCGATATCTAGGGCCAGGTCAAATAATTTTGTGACATTTTGACCGGTAACACTACTGGTGAAAATTAGCGGTGCCCAAGGTGTAAATTTGAAAGTATTCGAAATTTTTGGCGCCAAGGCGTCACGCGTGTAGGCGTCTTTGTCTTCGACACTATCCCATTTACTGATAACTAGCACCATGCCTTTGCCGGCGTCGTCGATAATACCGGCCAATCGCTGGTCTAGTTGGGTGTTAAGTTCATTGACGTCCATTAAAAGGAAACAAACGTCGCTTTCTTCGATAGCCTGAAGGGTGCGCAGGACGCTAAACTTTTCGATGCCGACTTCTTGCTTGCCGGGTTTACGCATACCAGCAGTGTCGAGGATTTCGATATCGCGGGCACCATAACGGACCGATATGCGGTTGACGTCACGGGTTGTGCCAGCGACATTGGCGACAATCGCCTGTTGTTTGCCGGCTAAAGTGTTAAACAGATAGCTTTTACCGACGTTTGGACGGCCGATTAGCGAAATACGCAAAATATTGTCGGGTGCTTCTTCACTTTTGGCCGGAATTAGGGCTACGACGGCATCTAGGACGGTATTGGTGCCTTGGTTGTGTTCCGCACTGGTTCGGATGATTTCTTTGATGCCAAGGCGTTTAAACTCGTCAGTGGGTAGACTTTCTTTAAGATCGGTCTTGTTGACAATCAAGATGACTGGCTTTTTGCTACGGAGTGCTTTTTTGGCGACCGTACGATCTTCGTCGCTAACGTATTGAGTACTATCAACTACGACTAGGATGACGTCGGCAGCGTCAGCGGCCTCGGTGATTTGATCTTGAATTGATGCTTCAAATTCATCGGCGGCATCCTTTAGACCAGCGGTATCAACTAGCCAAAACTGATGGTAATTGTGTTCAACGCGGCCCAGGACGTTATCGCGAGTTGTGCCGGCTTCACGGGCGACAATTGCTTGATTTGAACGGACGAGACGATTAAAAAGCGAACTCTTGCCGACGTTCGCTTGACCAATAATCGCAACTGTAGGAAGTTTTGAAGCCATAACTAGACGTAATTATAACAGAGACGGGCTATCTTTGCGAGCATAAGCATCAATAGACTTTAAAGTGTCGTTATGACGGTATATATCACCTAGTGAATATTGACGATTTCGAATTCGCCGGGTTTTATATCACTGACTGAATAATTGCCAAAATTCGTGCGATGTAACGCTGTGACAGTGTAGCCCAGAGCAGCGAAGGTTCGTCGAATCTGACGGTTACGGCCCTCTTTCATAGTAACAATCCAATCACTCCTAGAGGTTTCATTAGCCCGTTCAAGTTGCAGTAGACTGTTGCCATCTTCTAAGTTGACACCATAATCGCTAATCATCTGTTGGTGAAGCGGTGCTAAGTCGTGATCGAGTTTGACGTTATATATCTTTGTCTTTGCAAATTTAGGATGAGTCATTGTGAACGCAAAGTCGCCATCATTACTAAGCAGGATTATGCCACTGCTATCACGATCGAGCCGGCCAACGGGCTTTAAATGGTGGTACTTCAAGGGAATTAAATCGTAAATAGTTGGACTCTCACCTTGCTGGCGACGCGAGCAAACATAACCAATTGGTTTGTTAAATGCTAGATATTGATATGCTACGTCCGCAACCAGCGGCCGACCGTCAACTATGATCTTGTCGCCAATTATAAAGCGGGCGCCAAGTACGGCAGGCTTGCCATTAATCGTTACCTTAGATTGGCTAATAAGATTATCGGCTTCGCGACGCGAAATACCTAGCTGTAGGGCTAAGTGTTTGTTAAGGCGAAGGGGTTGTTCATCAACTGGCATGGTTATCAGTATAACAGATGGCTTAGCTTAGACTTGAGGGGCTGGCGGAATCTGATAATCGGTGTTAGTTGGCGGTACGCCTGGCTGAGGGGCTGGCATGGGTGCTGGCTGTGGTATTGCGGTGCCGCTTAATTCCTGATTAATTAAATCACCGACATCAACTATTGGCGGCTGGTCAGTTAATGGATGGATGACTCTATCTCCAAGTGAGGCCGGTCGTTGAGTGCTAAATGGTGCGGTTGGTTGCGGTAGTGGACTATTCATGACAGGTGCCGTCTCGTAAGCCGGAGCGGCTGTTGGTTGAGGGCTTGGTTGGTAAACTGGTGTCGCGGCCGGGGCTTGGGCTTGATACTGAGGTGTTGGCGGCTGTAGTGGTGCTGATGGCTGTGGAGCGACTGGTGCTTGGTAAACTGGCGCAGCTACGGGTGCAGTCGGCGCAACTGGTGAGGCTGGACGTTGCGGCATAGTTGGGGCTGGTCGTGTTACGGCTGAAGGGGTTGGAGCGCCAAAGGCTTGAGCCAGGTTTGGAGCTGGGGCAATGCTGTCGCCTAATACGTCATGAACGGTGCGAACGACATCCTCGATACCGACTTGGGATTTAACAAGATAACGATCAGCACCAAGCGCTTCACCGCGGGCGCGTTGGTCTTCGCTTGAAAGGGCGGTCATCATAATAACTTTGATTTCTTTGGTTTCACTAGTGCTGCGCAGGATGTCGAGCATGTCAAAGCCGCTAATTTTAGGCATCATCACGTCGCTAACGATCAGTTGCGGACGTTCTTTTATAGCCATTGCTAAGGCTTCTTCACCATCACCAGCCGATACGATATCGTAACCTTCTGCAAGCAGTCGTACTCCGTAAATTTCGCGTAAGCTCTTATCATCTTCGACTAGCAGGATTTTTGTCATAATTACCTTTTATTGTACCCGAGGGCATTTAAAATTACCATAGTTCTTGTGCTTATTGGGGCGGTTGGGTTATATCACGCGGTGGAATTGCTACCTCTGGAACGCGATTAATGGTCGGCTGCGCGTTCGGTGGGGCTGGTGATGCGATTGGAGCTGACACTTCAGGGCTAGTTGCTTGCTGCTGCTGCTGCTGAATCATTGCTTTAAGTTGGGCGACATGGGCGGCAATTTGTTCTGGTGTTAAGCTCTCACCTCTAGGGACAGTCGTGGCTGGCTGTGAACCTTCGATTGGCGCGGTTAGATTTGGTGCAATCGGCGTAGCGGCTTGCTCAGATCCGAACGAGGAAGGTCCAGTAGTGGCTTGAACAGTTGCTTGAGCGGCAGCAGCTTGAGCAGCTCTAGCTTGTTGTTCGGCAAGTTTGCTGGCCTCTTGGGAACTAATTCGGGGTAATTCAAGGAAGAATGTACTCCCCTTTTTATATTCGCTTTCGGCCCAAATTCGCCCACCCATGGTTTCGGCTAATCGGCGACATAAATATAAGCCAAGTCCGGTGCCGCCAATTTCACGAGTATCGACATTGTCGACACGGTAGAACTTTTGAAATAGATGCGGCATATCTTCGTTCGGGATACCAATACCGCTGTCTTTGATACTGACTACGACTTTATCGTCAGTGCCGCTAATATCAACCACCACTTCGCCCGCTGGTGTATATTTGATGGCATTTTCGGTTAAATTATCGATAATTTCGCGAACATGGTCGTTATCGAGGTTAATATGGTAGGCCGGTGCGATGTGTCGTGAACCGTCATCAGGGATTGGATTGAATACTAGGCGTAAGCCCTTATCGGCGGCTTTTTGATTAAAGCCTTGCAAGATGTCGTGCGTAAAGGTAACGATATCAACTACCTTTGGATTATTAGCAAGGCGTCGATCGTCGGCTTTAGAGACGTCTAATAGGTCCTGGAATAGCCTTCCCAGGTGTTGAGCGGCTTCGTGTGCCTTCATGATAAAATCACGCGCCTTATCGTCAATCTGGGCAGTATTTGGGTTAAGCGCTAGGCCTAAGTATCCTTCAATTGAAGCGACCGGTGTACGCATTTCGTGACTGGCGGTACTGATAAACTCGGCTTGTTCGCGCTCCTCGGCTTTTTCTTTGGTGATATCACGGAAAACGATAATAACGCCTGACCCCATTTCACCGACTGGCGAGACAACTAATGAGGTCATCATCTTTTTACCAGTTTTTGACGAAATCGTAAGGTCATTGTTGCGAACCTGTTGGTTGGTATTGAGGACTTGTTGGACGGGGTCGACGCTTGGATCTAGCGGTTTGTTGACTTTGTCGATGAGTATTAAGACCGACTTATAGCCAAGTGCGAGCGCGTCTTGCTTGGCCCATCCTAAAATTCGCTGAGCTGCTGGATTAATAAGTTGAATTACACCCTTGCCGTCGAGTGCCATCACTCCGTCACCGATGGCGTTAATGACGACTTCAGATTGGGACGCAACTTGTGATAATTCGTGAGCGAGGTCTTTATAGGCCCGATCGCCATCATCATCTGTCCTATCGGGTTTGCTGTGCCAGATAATCATACTAGCAATGAGTGGTAGTAGGCCGGCAAAGCTAACGAGGACGACTAACTCGGGCGTAAAGTTACCTTTTAGATATTCGGCGGCGACAAAAACACCAATTGCGCTCAGCATCGGTAGTAGCCCCCACAGCCCAAATAGCCCTGCAAAGATAGCGACTAACATCCAAAGCGCCAAAAATGGCGAGCTAGCGCCACCAGTAGTGACGATTAAGCCACCGGCACTGGCGGTGAGTAGCAGGTATACCACTAGTGAATAAGGAAAATTGGCAGGTTTTTTAGGGTTCCAGATGTAAAAAACGACACTAGCGACCGTCGACAAACTGGCCAGTATTAGGATTGGCTGACTGACGAGAATCGATTGGCTGACGGGTTGGGCGCTAAAAAATGGCAAGAAATACAGAATAATTATGCTTGCCGACACTAAAATAGACGCCTCGCATATACGGCGGTGCCAAAAGCGATTTAGTCTAACTGGCTGAATAGTTGCCCCCTACTTTATTAGAACTGTACTCTAGAGGTTATTATGACGTTTATGATTATTTAATGCAAGCATATTAGCCAGCATCTGAGCTGTTTAAAGTAAGCTATAATTGTGGTGATGATCACGTTAAAAAACTTATCGAAAAAACAATTTATTCAAGCTAGTGTGGCTAGTTTGGGGTTAATTATTTTTGGTCTAATCTTTCTCTATGTATTTTTACCGTCATTTAAAGAGGATATTCACGATTTATATTATTCAGCCTATTATGACTTTGTTATCGACCCAAATCTTTCAACGGTAGCTGATAAAAAAGCCAATCTATCATATTGCGGTACCTCCGATCGCATGCAGAAACTGGATGTTTATGTGCCGAAAAATCTTGATAAAGCGGTGCCCGTCGTTGTCTATATTCATGGCGGTGGTTGGATTAGTGGTGATAAGTCGAATCCATTCGTGACTGACTATGGCGCTGAGATTGTTAAAAACGGCTTTGCGTTTGTCAGTATTAACTATCGGTTGGCGCCGCATTTTACCTACCCAGCGCAAAATGAGGATGTTAATTGCGCAATTTCGTATTTGAATACTAATGCTAAAGCTCTGAATATCAACACGGCTCAATTGGCGGTTATGGGTGATAGTGCCGGAGGCCAGCTTGCGTCTATGGCGGCGCTCACCTCTCCTTATAAAACGCAAATAAAGGCTGTCGTGGATTTTTATGGCCCGGCTGATATTTGGGCGCAGGTTACCCGAAAGCCGACGCCTGACAAGTGGGCGATTAATTATTTGGGTACCGCAAATAATGAAAATTTGGCGCGCCAAGCCAGTCCGATGTTCGCGGATCTTAAGGGCTCTCCGCCGTTTTTGATATTACATGGTCAAAATGATCAAACTGTTTATTATGCACAATCAGTTAATTTTGAAGCGAAACTAAAAGCGGCTGGTGTTGATGCGACACTCGTGGGTGTTAAGAATGCTGGTCATTACTTTACGGATAAAAGTCAGCCAAGTATAAGCTCTATCGAGTCACAGATGATTGTGTTTCTGAATAAGCATCTAGCAAACTAAAAGCCAAAGAGTGATTTAACTTAGCGCTTTGGACTCGCTCCAGGTATGACGTGCCTCTTTAGGCTTACGATAAACGATTAATTGCTATGCTTTTAGTTTTTTGGTTGAATCTAGGTTGAGCCATAGGTATAGAACCCACACGGCTAAACCAATAATGGTGACCGAAAGTGTAGTTAAGGCGCTATAGCCAATGATTGCTCCAAATTGTCCGGCGAATGTCATGGTAGTAAAGCCAAAGCTAAACGCGATAATAGCGCTAGATAGTCGAGTGAGCTTGATCGAGTGGACTTTGCTTAGTACCAGGTAGGCAATGGCGATGAAGATGGTGGGAATGGCGATGTTTAATATACCGCCGGCGACTTGATAGCCTTCTGCTAAATATTGCTGAGTTAAGGCTAACGTTGCAGCAACCGAGGCTATTAACAATAACTGATACGGTTTATATTGCAAAACCGACTCCCCTGTTTTTTGGGTTCGGCCATGATATCGCAACGCAAGAACCGTGATTACGAAGATTGTAGCTAGGATTGGCCACGCGTTTACGGCCGCGACCATCCATACTCCTGGAATTGTTCGAATGATTGGAGATAGCGCACCAATGGAACTAAAGAAAATCGATAGCCAGTATGCTAGAACACTAAAAAGTACACCATTGTAGTGATGGGTTACCCTATTTCTCGTACGAGTTGTTTTGTCGCCAATGATAAAGGAGACGATAAACGGCACGATCGAGGCGGAGACAAACGACAATAAGATAACGATAACGCTAAGGTGCTTTGATGTCGGGTTAAGGAGGATTGTTGACCACGGTATGATAATCGATACAATTACGGCGGCTAACGCGACAACGAATAAGCTATATCCGAAAATAATTGTTATTTTTCTTTGGGAGTTTTCATTGGTCTGTTTTGGCGTTGCCATAGTAGTCTTTAGTCCTGCTTATTTGTGCCTTTATATTACCATAAGCGGTTCAATAAAAAGCCAGAAATGGTTGGCGATATTGGTCTGACGTTCGATTTCAACGAATTAATTCGTCAAAGTAAAAAGCCCTACCTAGGGCAGAGCTTTTTACTTTGGTGATCTCACCGGGAATCGGTCACGTTCCGCGACCCCGAAACTTCGCGATTGAAAACACAGTTTTCATCGGAAGGTTTCCTTGAGAACTGCCGACTGGCAGTTCTCACCCGTATTGTCTCTGACAATCCAGATTCGATTCGCCGAGTAATTCACCAAATCAAAAACGCCACCGAAGTGACGTTCTTAATTTGGTGATCTCACCGGGAATCGAACCCGGATTGTCAGGATGAGAACCTGGTGTCCTAACCGTTAGACGATGAGACCGTGGATAGCTGAACTTGTATAACTCTACCAAATAACCCCTACGATGTCTAGTTGCTAGCCAGTTGTTCAATGACCTCAATGAGTTTCTTGGGCGTAATCTCGGCCTTGATCAGGTAGGCGTCGGCGTGTTTTTGCATTGCCATGCGCGATTCGTCATCTTGTTCGAAATTAGTTAGGACAATAACCTTGGTGTTGGGGATTAAATCCTCACTACCACCCCTTAAGGCATCTAGAATTTCAGTACCACGACGCTCGGGTAGCATGACATCAAGTAGTATCAGGTCATAAGGCTGGTTGCGGGCCGCAATTAAGCCGTCGTTACCATCCACGACCCAATCGACGGTGTAGCCAGCTTTTTGAAGGCTACGGATATACATCTCGCCGATAAAGCGATCATCTTCGATACATAAAATTGAATGAATAGCCATAATTAACCCCTATACATTGAATGATTTTTAATCCAGCCGTTGCCGTGCTCGATTAAACCTTCATTGTTATTATCGCCCGAAATAAGCTTGTCTGCAACGGTAGAATAAATTGGTAGAGCTGCTGTAAAGGTTGATCCCTTACCCTCTTCGCTTCGTACTCCGATAGTACCGCCGTGTGATTCAATAATACCCTTACTGATATACAAGCCAATACCGGTACCGGCTACTGTTTCGCGGGAACGATGTGACCGGTAGAATTTTTGGAAAAGATTACTGACCACATTACCGGGCATGCCAATTCCAAAATCTTCAACTGATACTTCGACAAAGTTGCCTTTAACACTAGCTGTGACGTTGATGGCGCCACCTTCGTTGCTGTATTTGATGGCATTATCAATTAGATTGCCAAGCACCTCACTAATACTAGCGCGGTCAGCCGCGATTGTCGGTAAATCAGCTGGAAAATTAACGGACAAGATGCGTCCTTGTGAATCGGCTCGCAACTGCATGTCGTCGCGAATTACATCGTAAATATCGGCAATATTATCCTCGGCAAGATGTACTTTAAGATGACGACGGTCGTATTTAGAGGTGTTAAGGATATTATTTATGTAGCCCGACAGTCGATTAGCCGATACTGTCAGACGATGGAATAATTCGCGTTGGTCAGGTTCTAGGACAGCGTTAAGTTCGTCTTGTAGGACGTCAAGATAGCCCCTAATCACTGTAATCGGTCCACGCAGTTCGTGGGCAGCAAAGGCAATAAAGTCGAGCTCTTGCTCGCCGATATCATACAAATTTGTCCGGTCGACAAGTGTTAAAACAGTTTCGTTGTCTGATCCTTTGTCGTAAGAAGCGATAACATCAAAAAAACGTCGATCATCAGCGTCTGGCATACGGTTTGGAATACGTGTCCAGATGTGTTCGGCGTGAACAGAGTTTTGCTCACATTCGTTTAGCCAGCTATCAATGGTATCGACGCCACTAAAAATCAACTCCAAAGACTCAACATTATCGGTATCGACTCGGATTGGTGCGGCTTTGTTGTGGTAAATTACTTTACGTTCATGATTCAGCACCACAAAGCCGCATGTTGTGTTGTTTAAGGCCGCCTTGACCGAATCAGTTGATGGGACCACAGGGATTTCCTTGTCGCTTGATTCGGTTGTTTTAATAGAACTACCGTCGCTTTCATGACCGGCTAATTCATAGATTGTTTGTAGCGCATCACTGAAGCCGTTTTTTATAAAACGACTGTCGTTTGGATTTGGCGGTGTGGTCGTCGTTGGTTCACCCGCAACATGAGTTAACGCGGCCATTAAGTCTTTAGTTGGTCTGGCTACATAAAAAGCTAGGGAAAATTCAAAAAACAAGCTAATCACAAAGCTAACGCCGACAATAGTCCAAAGTAGAATTGATTCGACAGACAAGACAGAACTTAAAATTAATGTAACTGCAATTAATCCGCTAACAATAAATTGGAATAATATAATCCGCCAGGCCACGTCGCGTCTGAGTTGTGGCATAAAGTTGCGGATTGGCGCGCGCTGGTTGCCGTCTATTGCCATGTGACACTTCCTGCGCTTACAGGTATGGCTGTGATCCAGGTCTGGCCCCTTACTAATGGCACGTCTTTGCCGCTGGCGTCAGTAAAATATATTTGGCCAAGTTTGCTATCTTTATGCCAGGTGACTTCTTGGGCGACGCCGTTTTGGAAAATTACGCCATATCCACTACCGATTGCCGTGATATCTTCGCGGTAACCATCTTGCATAACGGTTGATTCATTTACTTTGATTACAACCACAACTGCTGGATTAATTTGACCGTCCTCACGATCAAGATGTGGCGCGCCAGCCTGCGATCTGAGATACGAGTTTGTAGCTTTATCATAGGTATAGCTACTATTAAACAAATCACTACTGATATTGACATTAATTTGAGTGGCGTTTGGTGCCGCGCTTGGACTGGCGTCGACGCGACTAAAGCCGGTAAATGATGACGATGTGTAGCCTTTGGCGGCGTTTAAGGCGTCAAGCTTGGCAAAACTGGTATAGACGTTATGTGGTGCATAGCGATCAGTTGAACGCCAGTAATAGCCAGCATTAAAGAATTGATCTATGTCTCGGTAGCTACCATTTCGTACTTCAGCTAAACCCCCGGCACTGCCGCCAACGTGCGCAATACTAGCATTAAATGCCGCTAGCCACTCAGCGTCGTATAAACGAATACTGCGGACCGGTCCGATAAGTTGTGGTTTTTCTTGTTGGTACAGTACCAAAAATCGCGTAATACCACCTTCAGCGATGGCTTCAAAGACGACGCCACTATTCTTTAATCCAGATTGAGGCCTGGCATCGGGACTATTTTCAATCATAACACCGGTAACCGGCTGTTTAGTGGCCGCCTCGTCGGCAACGACCGCACCAGTTAGCGGTGAATAGTATTTAACTGGTATTGGTTTTGGAGCAATTGGTTGAACTACAGCAGGTGTTGTTTTGTCGGCAATTTTTGGTTTCTGAAAGAATAGTAAAAGTCCGCCAATTGTTAAACCTGCTAGCAAGATAATACCGCCCGCACTAATTAGTATGACGCGATGTTTACGCGACCACTGCTTTAGTCGTAGAAATCTGGTCTTTTTATCTTGATCCATAGCTTAAGCGTTATTATAGCAAAGCGATTAAGCTTTGTAACTAAACTCGAGAGATTTATGATAGTTAGATGATTAAAGGAATTGATTCAAAAGCTGAAAACGGGCCATCCACTGCCCTGTCTGCAATCGGTAGACTACAGGGCGAAACTGATGTCAAA
>JAJXYZ010000080.1 GCA_021780305.1 bacterium
AAAACCAGAAGAATTCGAAATTATGAGTAAAGGCCTAGCTGAAATGGGCTATAAGGGCATCGACATAAACATGGGATGCCCCGATAAATCAGTTGTCCATGGTGGCGCCGGTAGCGGCCTAATCCGCACTCCTGAACTAGCCGGTCAATTGATAGCCGCTGCCAAAGCAGGTGGACTGCCAGTTAGCGTCAAGACACGCCTAGGCGACTTTAAGGTTGAAGATTGGCGTGATTGGCTATCATTTATACTTCGACAAGATATCGTGAATCTTACGATTCATCTGCGAACTCGTAAAGAAATGACAAAAGTTGACGCCCACTTTGAATTAATTCCCGAAATCATAAAACTGCGTGACGAAATTGCACCACACACATTATTAACTATCAATGGTGATATTCGCGACCGCCAGCACGGTGAAGAATTAGTCCGCGAGTACGGCATTGACGGCGTTATGATTGGTCGCGGCGTTTTTCATAATATCTTCGCCTTTGAAATCAACAAGCGCGAGCATAATCGCGAAGAATTAATCGACTTACTTAATTTGCAGCTTGATTTACATGACCATTACGACCAAACGCTTGAAAAGCGCAATTTTAATTCGCTGAAACGATTTTTCAAGATATACTTTCACAATTTCGACGGCGCCAGCGAACTTCGCAATGAGTTGATGTTGACGAAGAGTACCGCCGAAGTACGCGCCATAATTGCAAAATTATAGATTTTACTGCCTTCGGTGGTGGCGGCGCAACTCGGCAACCTTCAAGCGGACTGAATGACGGTCGACTAATTGATGAGCTTTTTCAAGCTCAATTTGATCCTGCGCTGACTCGCGTAACTCAATCGCACGGTCCAGTGCTGCCCGCGATTCCGCCTCGATAATATCATCGCCATGATCGGCCTCATCAACTAAAACCCGAATCGCGTTTTGTGAAATCTCAACAATCCCGCCGCTAATCGCGAAAAACTCCAGTTTATTGTCAGGATCACCCTTGTGATGGCGGACCGCAATCGCGCCCGGCACTGCCAAAGTCACCAATGCTTCGTGACCTGGGAAAACCGCAATTTCGCCAGTTGATGTTGACACAATCAACTCGTAGATTTCTTCATCTACTTTAGTACCGAGCATGGTGATTAACTTGAGGTTCATTAGTCTTTTTTGTCCGCCAAAGTTCCATGAACCATGTAAAACCAATCTTCTGGTTTATCGTCATATTTACCTTTTAGAATATCGCCAAAATCACGAATCGTATCAGCAAGTTTAACGTAGACACCAATATTTCCCGTAAACTTTTCAGCCACATGAAATGGCTGCGAAAGATAGCGCTGAATACGACGCGCGCGAGCGACTGTCTGTTTCTGATCATCAGACAATTCTTCCATACCAAGGATTGCGATAATATCCTGAAGTTCACGATATTGTTGAAGTACGCGCTGGACCTCACGAGCGACGCGGTAATGCTCGTCACCAACGATTTCTGGATCAAGACTGGTCGAGTTACTGTCCAACACGTCAACCGCCGGATAAATACCAATTTCAGTCAAGGCACGACTCATCACGATGGTAGCGTCCAAATGGGCGAAGGTTGTAGCCGGAGCTGGGTCAGTAAAGTCATCGGCTGGCACATATACCGCTTGGACTGATGTAATTGAACCAGTTTTTGTACTAGTAATTCGTTCCTGCAAAGCACCCATTTCCTGTTGTAGGTTCGGCTGGTAACCAACGGCTGATGGCATACGGCCTAACAGGGCTGAAACCTCGGCACCAGCCTGAGTGTATCGGTAAATATTATCGATAAACAGCAGCACGTCTTTGCCTTCATCGCGGAAAGTTTCAGCCATAGCAAGACCTGACAACGCGACACGCAGACGAGCTCCAGGCGGCTCATTCATCTGGCCAAAGACCAAGCTGGTCTTACCAAGCACGCCAGCCTCTTCCATTTCATAATAAAGGTCATTACCTTCACGGGTTCGTTCGCCAACACCCGCAAATACCGAGTTTCCACTATGGAACTTGGCAATATTATTAATAAGTTCGGTAATTAGCACAGTCTTGCCAACACCAGCTCCAGCAAACAAACCAACCTTACCACCCTTAGTAACAGGCGCAATTAAATCGACAACTTTAATGCCGGTCTCTAAAATTTCAGTCTTAGTCGACTGCTCGGCAAGTGGGGGAGCGGCCCGGTGAATTGAAGCGCGTTTGCCTTTTGGCGCTGGCTTGCCATCGATTGCATCACCAACTACATTAAACATTCGACCTTGAGTTTCGTGACCAACCGGAACAGTAATCGGACTGCCGGTACTTGTTACAGTATCACCGCGCTTTAAACCATCCGTCGTTTGCATGGCAATTGCCCGAACCGTTCGCTCATCAAGGTGCTGAGCAACTTCTAGTGTTAGTACTTTATCGCCACGCTTAACATGTAGCGCGTCATAAATCAGTGGGATTGTACCATTTTTAAACTCGACATCAACCACAACGCCAACTATCTGGATAATCTTACCTGTATTTTGCTTATTCATAATGTCTCCCTTACTCATTTAGTGCCTCTACGCCGGCGCTTATTTCGGCCAGTTCTTGTGTTATTGCGCCCTGTCTTGCTTTATTCATCGCCAAAGTTAAGTCTTCAATCAAATCTGATGCATTATCGGAGGCATTCTTCATGGCTAACATGCGCATACTATGTTCACTAGCGCGTCCGTCTAGTAATGCCTGAAAAATCTGCGCACCAACTAAGCGATAGGCGACGCCATCCAGCACCTCAGCCGTACTTGGTTCATAAACAGCGTCAGTCGCCACACCGGGCTCGACTTCACTGTCAAAACCAGCCGGAAGCACCCTTACAATCCGCTGCAATTGCTTGACGGTATTTATAAATTCAGTGTATATAACATCGACAGCATCAACTTCACCAGACGTAAATTTGACACGAACACTATCCAGGATCGAACGTAATTCGCGACCATCTGGCCGATCAGGTAAATCTTGATAGACACCCATAATCTGCGTGTCTTTGATGCGCGAAACAAACTGCGAAGCTTTGCGGCCAATCGCAATCGTCGTGTTCTTGACACCGGCCTTATCGTCAGACTGAAGCTGTTCAGTGTAAGCTTTGATAATACTGGTGTTATATGAACCAGCCAAACCCTTGTCAGAAGCAATCACGATTAACAGACGGGTTTTAACGGGCCGTTTTACAAACAACGGGTGATCCGATACTGAAGTGTGTCCGGCCAGGGCATTTAGCAATTGACGTGCCGCCAAGGTATACGGCGCCGAAGCTTTGGCCGCTTCCTGCGAACGGCGCATCTTGCTAGCGGCGACCAGTTGCATCGCTTTGGTAATCTGTCGGGTGCTTTTAACCGACCGAATACGCGATTTTATTACCTGAGTTGAAGCCACGTCTATTTTTCCTCAAATCCTTTAGATACTGCCTTTGCAACTTTTTCAATCATTCCCAAAGTTTTATCAGCTGGTTTGTCGCCTTTATTTAATTCACGCATCTCGTCCTTATGATCAACCCACAATCGCGTCAATAGAGCAGCCTGCACATCTTTTATACTAGCAGGCGCAACTTTATCAAAATAACCATTATTAACACTATAGATACTAGAGACCTGCTCCCAGATACTGGCTGGCTGATACTGCGGTTGCTTCAAAAGTTCAGTTAATCTTTCGCCGCGATCAATTTGTGATTTAGTTGACTCATCAAGATCACTACCAAATTGAGCGAAACTAGCCAGTTCGCGGAATTGCGACAAGCCAAGTTTTAAACTACTACTAACTGAT
>JAJXYZ010000032.1 GCA_021780305.1 bacterium
GTGGTCGTCCAACTTCAAATTCGAAATCCTCACGACGTAAAGTTTCAATCAAAACTGAAAGGTGAAGTTCACCACGACCAGATACGACAAAGCCAATACCTTCATCACGAACGCGTAACGAAACGTTAGTTTCAAGTTCTTGCTTTAGACGATCACCAATTTGGCGGCTAGTGTTGTACTTAGCCTCACGGCCCTTTAGTGGGCTGGTATTTGGGCCAAGGTACATACTAATCGTTGGTGGCTCAATATCAATCACTGGCAGCGCCTCTGGATTTTCTTTATCACAAATGGTTTCGCCGATGTGTGCTTCGGCCACACCGGTAAGGGCAACAATGTCGCCAGCACCAGCTTCAGTAATCTCTTCACGATTTAGGCCACGGTAGCCAAAAACTTTGTCAATTTTGGCATTAATAAGTGCACCGTCACGCTTCATCAAAACAACTTGCTGGGCTTTTTTAATATTACCGCGTGTAATACGGCCGATTGCATATTTACCAAGGAATGAATCGTACTGAAGTGATGTGACAAGCATCTGGAATGGTTTGTCGGTTTCGACAGTCGGGGCCGGAATATCGTTAATGATAGCTTCGAAAATCGGCGCTAGGTCGGTGTGTTCGGCTGGATTATCAGGAAGTTCGTGCCAGGCTTTGCCTTCACGGCCAATTGCATAATATACCGGATAATGTAGCTGGCTATCGTCGACGGCAAGTTCCAAAAATAAATCTGAAACTTCGTCAACAACTTCATCGATACGACGTGATGGCTTGTCGATTTTGTTAATAACGACGACTGGTTTTAGACCTAGCTCGAGCGCCTTGGAAAGTACAAATTTAGTCTGAGGCATCGGACCTTCCTGGGCGTCAACAATCAAAAGAACGCCGTCGGCCATATTCAGAGTTCGTTCGACCTCACCACTAAAGTCCGCGTGACCTGGGGTATCGATAATATTAATTTTGTAATCACCATGGTAGATTGATGTTTGTTTAGCGGTAATTGTAATGCCGCGTTCGTGCTCTTGATCACCGCTATCCATAATCAAATCTTGAGCCATCTCGGCCTGGTTTGACCTAAAGGTGTGGCTTTGTTTTAGTAGTCCATCAACCAAAGTAGTCTTGCCGTGGTCAACGTGCGCAATAATAGCAATGTTTCGAATAAATTTTGGGTCTTTCATAAAAATATACCCGTTACGCGGGCTTCCTTATCTGTAATTATAGCAGAAATGTGCTATAAGTTCAAGCATAACGACATGTACACGAACTAAACCCTAGTCAGCGACAAAATGTTGGTGTATAATCCTTGGGAATGGGCGCTTAGCTCAGTTGGCTAGAGCATCTCGTTTACACCGAGAGGGTCGGGGGTTCGAGCCCCTCAGCGCCCACCATACAAACCGTCCGTCGATTTCGACGGACTTTTTGTATGCTGCTTATGCTCTTGATTTTGTGATAAAACTCACATATACTTAAGATTGTAACCTGGAGGTAGTAAGACGAGATGAAAGCTTGGACTAATCGGCTATCAAGCATCAGTCTTATATTAGTATTGCCTTTCTCTCTTATATTTATAACTTTAGGAATTATTGTAGTTCATTCTAGATCTAGCCAAGTCCAGCCGATTTCTACCTACCATCCACCAACTTACAATCAAGATAAAGCTAGCGTGGGTCTTCAACAAGCTTATGTCGTTCCGCCTATAGCCACGGATTATACCGGCGACACCCGGCAGCAACCAGCAAATAACGTCCTACCTAGTAGCTCGGCCAAAACAACTCAACCAACTCCGAGCGACAACTTAGGCACCAACGCAGCTACACAAGCTTCCTCACCTAAGCCAGCTAATTCAGATCAAAATAGCTCGTTATCAAATCGCATAGATATGATTTTAAGTACGATCATCCTTGACACTCAACCATAAAACAGCAACCAAGGTTCTCGGTTCAAATAGAAAAGACGGTCAGTCGACCGTCTTTTCTATTTGGTGCGCGAAAGAGGATTTGGTCACGTTCCGCGACCCCGAAACTTCGCGATTGGCAACCCAGTTGCCATCGGAAGGTTTCCCTCAAACCGCCACTGGCGGTTTTCGCCTCCACGCGCGTAGCTTCAGAACATGTACATACCAAAACAGGATAACAACCTTTGGTCACTATCCTGTTTTGGTGCGCGAAAGAGGATTTGAACCTCCACGTCCCTAAGGACACCAGCCCCTCAAGCTGACGCGTCTACCGATTCCGCCATTCGCGCGCAACAATGCCAAAGCATTGATGATCAGTATAAACGACTTTACGGTGTCTTGTAAACTGTACTCGAGCCAACCGACCAGTATAAAATATCATCATAACGATCAAACCGCGACACAAAAACATTTTTATCATTATACGACTGGTCGTTATAGGTCGTCGCGTAGTACGCCATAGATTGATAAAGTCCAACAGCCGGCGCATCGGCCAACCACTGCCTTGAGAATGTCAGATATTTAGCGTTTCTAAGCCCAGTCTCAAGTCGAGTCCTTGCACTAACCAAAGCGTCATCAGCAACTCCATTTGAATAATTAGACAAATTAAGCCCAAGTGCATTAGCCTGCGATGAGTGCCAGTAGGCATACACATCTGGATCAGCGCCAATTGTTAGTTGATAGATTAAAACGTCATAATCGCGCGATTGCAATGTTTCGCGAGCTGCATTTTTCGATGTGTCAGATGGATCGATTACAACCGTATCAATTTGCAAGCCCAATTCACGCCATTGACCCGCCAAAGTTTCTAGAGCCCGCTCATAATCATCGTCTTTAATTGTCACAACCGATAATTTAAGAATTTGACCATCTTTAACGCGGTGGCCATTTTTATCAAGCTGCCAACCGTCATCTCCGAGTAATTTCTTTGCACTAACAATATCAAAGACTGGCGCTTTTGGTACATCGCCAGTTAACTGCCCATTAATAAACGGCAAGTCAAGATGAGGCGTTCCGGCTGGCAATTGTTTAATAATCGCATTAGTATTTGTCCCAACCTGAAGAGCCTGTCGCACAATTTTATCCTGAAGTACACCCCTAGTTGTATTAAATAATGCATACACACCACTCTTTACGGGCATTGCACTTATTTTATAGCGTTTAATATCGACTTGTTTAGTGTCAGATGACGATAAATCAGCCGCCGCATTAACCTCGCCGTTAGATAACGCTCGTAATATCTGGTCCTGTGTTGAGTAAACGTGTATTTGGAAGAATTCAACCTTGGCTATACCACCATAATAGTTAGTATTACGCTCAAGCTGGACAATTTTTAAACCATTATTTACATCAACATCCTGTAATAAGCGCAGCTTAAATGGGCCACTACCGACTGGAGCATTGCTAAATGTATTCTCGCGCAATGAATTCGGCTCAACCTGAGATAAAACGTGCTCTGGCAAAATAGGAAAAGTCAAAGCGTGCGGAAAAGCCGCAATAACAGCCGGTAAGGTAAATTGTACTGTCATATCATCAATAACCTTAATGCTTATCCTGCTCCAGTCCTCTGGATTCGTGGAACGTACGGTAGGGTTCTTTAGTAAACCAACCGTAAATACCACATCCTTAGCCGTTAATCGATAACCATCTTGCCAAGTCGCATCTGGTCGAAGTTTAATTGTATAAATTTTATTCGAGCTATCAATCGTCATACTCGTCGCCAAATCACCCTTAAGGTGACCTGATGTATCATAAGTAAATAACCTTGAAAAAAGCAAATGACTCAGTGATTGTTCGGCGTCGGACGATGCAAAAAGCGGATCTAGTGTATCAACCGGAC
>JAJXYZ010000081.1 GCA_021780305.1 bacterium
AAGTAGAACGGTCGTCGATCTTCGATCCGTTCAATATCGCTGCGGCTCATTGAAGCCAGCTGAATCTTGGTCACCATAAAGGCACCTAAAATCGCAGCGTTGTCCTCGCCGATTAGACCTTTCGAGAGGTTGACGATTAAAATCTTACCCTCGTCCATAATTTGGCGGATATTAAAGGTACTTTTTGGTTGGCCGATAATGTTACGGATGATGGGATTCGCCGTAAAAGCACCGACCTTGTTTAAGACTGGCGCGATGGCTTCTGACACAAATTTGTCATTCCAGCTAGCAAACTCAACCTTCCAGAAGTTTAATACGACGGTATCTTGGCAATATGTCAGGGTTTCTTGGCGGAATTTTTTATCAGTTAGCATCCTTGTAATATCCAACATGGTCGTTGTTGGACGATCCAGTAGCGCAAGGATGGTATATCGCAAAATATATTCGAGGCGTGGCCCCCATGACTCGCCAAACATGCGCTTTAAAACACCAATCACTTCCGAGCTAATATTAGTCTTTTGATTAGGGTTTGTTACTTCGAGCGGGTTAAACCCAAGTGGATAGGCTGTGTCAGCCGGGTTAAAGTAAACAACGTCTTCAAGGCGTGAACCCGGGATGAAGCGCATGTTATTAACCGCAAAGTCACCGTGTGGGTCGATAATGGCATAGCCATGACCATGGAAGATATCACTTAGTGCAAATAACTCAAGTGTTCCCGACTTACCGGCACCGGTCTGTCCAATAATATAAACGTGGCGCGATCGATCAGATCGCAACATGCCAAACTGGTGATTGATACCGCGGAAATTAGTTAAACCAAAGGCACTGATGTTCTCATCAACGACGTTATTGCCGGTAATAATCGGCAGTTTAGCGGGTGGTTCGGCGGTTTTACTGCTAGCCCAAACGATGTTTGGTGTTTCGACATTGGTGTGTGGTAGGTGGAAGACGCTGGCTAACTCTTCGATATTCAAGATATAACCCCGATCGTTAAATGACCGATTACGATAAAGAGTTAAATCTTGCTTATCAAAACTGGCAAGCGACATCTTAAAGCCGTTCAAATTGGTACTGTTATATTGTTTGAAGGTACCGACAATTGCTTGCATGCGAAGGCGGGCGTTTGTTGTGCTGTCGCCTAGGTATGCCAATCGAATTTTGACTTCATAGCCCAGTTTAGTCGCTTTCTTTTCTGCTTCAGCGATACGGGTTTTATCACGATCGGATAATTCAGGAGCGGTTGATCCGGCCGACTTCCCTTCTTCGGGTGGTTTCCATAAAGCCTCAACGATGCTAGTTAGCCATGTAAAAGCATTGCCGCTAAGTAGTGAGACTGATTTACCTTTTTTAACACCAGATATCCAGCTGTCAGATCGCTTGTGCCAGTCGTCTGCAATTGGACGCGCTAGGACCTGAATCCAAACCTCTTCACCACTTGATTCGAGTTTTGCTAAAGTGCCGGTGATGCCAGCTAGTGGATCTACTTCAAAATTTTGAAAGGTTTTAATCGGCAACATTTCGTTGTCGGTAAGTGTTATTTCTGAGCTGTAAACGACACTATGTTGCCTTTCGTGCGCCACATAATCTTCGTCTGCCTCATGGATTTGGACGGTTGGATATTGTGAGTAAATTTGGCCTTCGACGAAACTTCGTAGAGTGCGCGGCACCCAAGCGTAAAAGCGGATTTGACCATTAACGGTCGCAATTTCAAAGCTTAGGTGTTCTTGAACGCCATTGTTTAGCTTTAATTCTTCTTTATCGCGAAAAATACCGTGTAAACTGGCAAACAGTTGTTCGGCGGCAAGCTCGCTCTTATCATTCGCCTTTGGGATTTCGAGGATTAGCAGGTCGCTTTCGACCTCAGCGCGAAAAGTGTCAATCTTGCGATAATTGCGCCATGTTAGGTAAGACAGTATTAAAACCAACGGAAATAAAATGTACCATTGCAGCAGAAAGTTAATTATTGTAGAGATAATGCCCATATATACTCCTGTATTGTCTCACCTCTCGCGCCTGTTGGCAACGTCGTGTGACTATTTTTCAGCAAGTGAGTAAGTTGCTTTGGCGACGCGCTTGAATTGAGGCTTACTCTGCAGGTTAAGCAGAATGGTTGTTTCTTTAACTTGGCGGCTTTTTAGGACGCGTTTAACGATTTCGTCGCGATGTAGCGGTGTCTCGGATTTTCGAAGAACGTCGACGATAATATCTGATACGGTGCCTTTACTAAAACCCCACGTGTCGAGTGCGTAGATGCCACGACCAATCAGCACAAAGCGCTTATCTTTGATTAATTCATTATGAATTGCCTGGGTTGTGACGTCTTTTCGTTTAAAACTGCTGCCTTTGATCGATTTGGCGATTTCTGAAAAGTGCATTGGTTTGCCTTTTTCAGCCAAAATGACATAGATTTTGTCACGAATATTCTTTGGGTTAACAGTTGGCCATTTTACAAGTCCCCAATCATCTTTAAGATGAGCGAGCAATTTGCTGACAGTGGCTAACGCCCGAATGTGTGAAGGGTGTTCGTAAGAAAGTTGGTTGTGAATTTGCTCAACGGTTAGGGGTTCACCGTGCTTTTTAATAACTTTGACGATTTCATCGACTTCGTTTTTAATTTTTTTGTCATCACCATACTCAGCGATGCCGATGGCGTGAAAATAATTATCATTTTCGTCGACGACGGTTAGATTTGGCGAAAGTTCGGCAATAAAAGCGACATGAGCACGTTCGCGCTGATCAGACGTACGACCAAGTAAATGATCGGTCAAATCCTGAACTCTTGCAATGCGACCTAGTTCTGTTAGGTTGCGTATAAAGATTTTTTCAAAGCTAGAAACAGATGAAATTTTGTTTTCATCGGCGGCAATCTTAAGGCGAATGATAATTGCCTTTTCAAGCTGACGAACGCGCTCGCGTGTAATGCCTAAAAGCTCCCCTATTTGTTCAAGGGTTTCACGACGGTCGTAAAGACCAAAGCGTCGAGTAATAATTTCACGCTCTCGTTCCTGGTCAATAATTGACAGAATCTCGGTAATACCGGCCTTTAAATCAATTGGTGATTCTGCGTCGTTCTTGTCGCTCATTTATCTTAGCCTTTTCCTCTCAGCCACACCTTGAGTTTAAGATTTTATTATGTATCTAGATGTGATTATATAAGAAATCATATATAATGTCAACACCTTTGCTACTTAAACTCATTATAGCATGAAATAGACACGTCTTGTAAACAGTGTTATGGGACTTTTTATATATTAAGCATGTTGTATGATGTAGAAAAAGTCGGGCTAAATAGCAAACTATTTTTTAGTAGATTTGCGCTTTGTGGTGGCTTTTTTGGTGGTGCGTCCTCTGACGGGACGACGTTTACCGGCTGGCGCTTTGGCAATCATCTCTTTAGCTTGGTCGTGGGTAATAGAGGCGGGATCTATGTCTTTCGGTATTTTGGCGTTTTTGACACCATCGGTGATATATGGTCCAAATCGGCCCTTTAAAACCTTTAGACCATCGCCAAAATCGGCAATATTTTTCTCGGCATCAGTCTTTAATTTCGAATTATATAATTCCATAGCTTCGTCTAGTGTAATGGTATGTGGATCAAGTGGTTTGATGCTAACGAATAGCTTATCAATCTGAATATATGGGCCGAAGCGGCCGATGTTAGCCTTAATCACCTGCCCTTCTGGAGTTTGGCCGACAAGGCGTGGTAATTTAAAGGCATGCAGCGCGTCATCAAGTGTGACGGTCTCAATTTTCTTACCGGCTGGCATTGGTGCAAATTGTGGCT
>JAJXYZ010000065.1 GCA_021780305.1 bacterium
AAGCGGATTTAAGGGTTTTATATTCAGTCCAGCTATAAATACCATCGGCAATAATGCGGTGTTGACCGCTTTCTTCAAGTTCGTTGATCTGGTCAATAATTCGTTTAGCGATAAAATCCTTACCTTCACGCACGCGTAGGTCTTCACGGAATGTTTTTTCATTCTCAGCTGTGTGTTCGATGCCAGCTTTGGTCATAGCCTCTAGGACGACACCCCCAAAATAAACTTTTGGATAGCCTTTTTCAGTTAAATATTCGACGGCAGAACTTTTTCCGGCACCAGCTAGTCCGACAAAGGCGATAATTTTTAGGTTTTTGGTAGTATTCATAACTTAAGTTTAACAGACTATGTTCTGGCGGGGATGGCTATATCTGGGCTATACTAATAACATGACAAAACGACTGGCGGTAATTGACGGCAAATCGGTATTCTATCGTGGCTATTATTCGATGCCGGGACTATCGCTCAGCGATGGTACGCCGACTGGTGGTGTCTTTGGTTTCGCCTCGTTAGCGATTGAGCTAATTAAAAAGCTAAAACCAGATTATGTGGCTGTTGCCTGGGATAAAAAAGGCACGAATATTCGTAAACGTCGTGAGATATATCCCGAGTATAAAGCCGGCCGCAAAAAGGCGCCTGACGACTTTTATGCCCAGATGCCAATCTTATTTGAACTTCTGGAGGCCTTTGGTTGGCCACTCTATGAATTAGATGATTATGAGGCTGATGATATATTAGGTGCATTTGCAAATGAGGCGACCGCCAAAGGTATCGAGACGGTTTTACTGACGAGTGACCTTGATGCCCTGCAATTAATCGGGCCTTTGACGAAAGTTTATGCACTCAAAAATGGTCTGTCGAATTTGGAAGAATTTGACGTTGATTATTTTGAGAAAAAATATGGCATTGAAGTTGAACAATTCTTGGATTTAAAATCACTGAAGGGTGATTCATCCGATAATTTGCCTGGAGTACCAGGGATTGGTGAAAAGACAGCTATAACTCTACTGCAGGAATATAAGACACTGGATAATATCTACGCCCACATTGATGACATAAAGCCCTCAATCGCTAATAAGTTAGTCGCTGGTAAAGAATTGGCCTATATGAGCAAGGAAGTGGGCCGAATTTGGGTTGACGCACCTGTTAAATTAGATTGGGATGTGGCAGATGTGAATGACACTGATCTTGATAAGGTTGCGGCAATTTTAAAGCGTCTGGAATTTTCATCCTTGGTTCGGCGACTGCCGGATCATATGCAGTCCAAAAAAGTTGAAGAGGCAAGTGATGCGCCACTCGTCCAAAGTGAATTAAAAGAAATTGCTTGGCCAAAAGTTATAAATATTGATGGACCGGTTGTTCTTCGGGTGGAGGGTGAGTTGATTTGGCTATCGATGGATGATAAAAGTTATATGCGTACCAAAGCCAGTGAACTCGATCGTAGTGTTTGGCGTGTCTTTGAGCTTGCGACGGTTATTAGTTATGATTCCAAAATTCTTTATCACCAACTGGCGACCTTGGGTATTTTTGTAAAGTTTGGCGAGTTGCACGACATTCATCAAGCGGCCTTTTTGATTAATCCTTTGCAACGTGACCGTAGTCTAAGTAGCCTGTCTGGCGTGGATGTTGACGAGACTTCAGCCGAGCAGGTGATTGCTGCGATGTGGAGTATCTATAAATCGCAATTGGCAAAATTTGAGATTGAACCAAAGCTATATAAGATTGCTCGTGAGTTTGATTTTCCGCTAACCTACATTCTTTTTATGATGGAGCGTCGCGGTATAAAAATTGATCCAAAAGTTCTTCATGAAATGAGTGAAAAGCTGGGCGAGGAGCATGCCCGGCTTGAACAAGAAATGTATTCAATGGTAGGGTACGACTTTAATATCGGTAGCCCAGCCCAGCTTTCAGAAGTGTTATTTACAAAATTACAACTGCCAACTACTGGTATCAAAAAAGGCAAAACCGGCTTTAGTACTGGTCAAAAAGAGCTTGATAAATTGCGTGGTCAGCACCCAATTATCGAGCTAATCGAACGTACCCGCGAGCTAGCTAAACTTAAAAATACTTACGTCGATGCTTTACCAAAGTTAGCTGATAGCCAGGATCGAATTCACACTACCTTCAACCAAGATGTAGCTAGTACGGGACGGCTTAGTAGTACTAACCCGAACCTTCAAAATATTCCTGTTCGCACAGATTTAGGTCGCCAAATTCGATCAGCCTTCATCCCGGATGGCGACAAGATTTTTATTAGCGCTGACTATTCGCAGTTTGAGTTGCGCCTGGCTGCAATTCTTGCGGGTGATAAAGAAATGATCAATGACTTTAACGGTGATATTGATATTCATACCAAGACGGCCAGCGAAGTTTATGGCGTCCCGATGGATGATGTCACGAAACGTCAGCGTAGGGACGCTAAAGTGATTAACTTTGGGATTTTATATGGTATGAGCCCGCATGGTTTAAGTGCGGCTACCGGTATGACATTTACTGAAGCGAAGAAATTCATCGATCGTTATTTTGAGTTGCGTGCGCCAATTCGCCACTACATTGAAGCAACTTTAAATCAGGCGCGCGTTGACGGCTACGTAGAAACATATTTCGGTCGCCGCCGACCGACACCCGATATTCACAGTAGTAATTTTATTGTTCGTCAAAGTGCTGAACGAGCCGCTGCGAACATGCCGATTCAGGGGACAGAAGCGGATCTTATGAAGCTAGCTATGATTGAAGTCGATCAAAAACTCGGCGGCTTGGGTGAGCAGATTTTACAGATTCATGACAGCATTTTAGTCGAAGCGCCAGTTGAAAATGCCGATAAAATCGCCGAAATATTAAAAAATACAATGGAGAATATCGCGCCGCAACTGGGGATTAAGCTGCGGGTTGATGTCGAGATTGGTAAAGATTGGGGCGAGCTGTAGATGACGGCAATTAAGATTGTTCGCTTACGACCCACGGCAATTTTGCCAGCGTATCAGTCAGAACACGCTGCGGGCATGGACTTGCATGCCTGCATTGACCAACCCGTAACACTAAAACCACTAGATAGAGCGATGGTTGGCACTGGGTTGTCGATTGAGCTACCAGCGGGATTTGAAGCCCAAATTAGGGCTCGTAGTGGCCTTGCGATTAAGCACGGTTTGACGATGATTAACGGTATTGGTACCATCGACGCCGATTATAGAGGAGAGATTACGGCTCTAGTGGCTAACTTAGGCAGTGTTGATTTTGTAATTGAGCCCGATATGCGCATTGCCCAAATGGTGATTGCGAAGTATGAAAAGATTAATTGGGAGTTGGTTGACGAACTAGGCCAGACTGTCCGCGGGAAGGGCGGCCTGGGTAGCACTGGGGTGTCATCTCTGTTGACGAATCATCAGAAAGATACTAATATATAGTCTATGGTAAACTATCGAAATTCCCGAATTTTTCCAATCGCATTAGTCTTAATTGTGGCGGCCATCGCCATAGCGGCACTTGTCTCGTTGACGCGTGCTATATTTTTTAGTTCATCAAGCACAGATCAAACATCGGTTTCACAGCTTGACATTGGCCGACAGGCGCTACTCAGCACGACGGCCGATCGATCGGTTAACATGACAGTTCGTGGCCCAATCGTGGCAGACGAAAAGTTTCACTCGTATCAAATTACAGTTACGCCGTCATCGCGGACACTGTCGACTTATAGCGGCTATCTCGACACGACGGTTGATAACGTTAATTTAAGCAATAATGTTCCGGCCTATGAACAGTTTGTTTATTCGCTCGATCGCGCGA
>JAJXYZ010000052.1 GCA_021780305.1 bacterium
AAAAGAGATTGGCTCGAATACTCGTATTTACATCGCCACCAGTGAAAACATCCTGGCGGCTCTTGAAAATTATCGCGGTGACGTCAATCAAGAACTAAATGAAGTTATCGATGTTCAACGCGAAGATATCAGCGCTGAGCAAACCGTT
Organism: bacterium; assembly: GCA_021780305.1. GTDB lineage: Bacteria > Patescibacteriota > Saccharimonadia > Saccharimonadales > Saccharimonadaceae > UBA1547. The sequence goes on from JAJXYZ010000052.1 coordinate 149, forward strand.
AATGAGCAAGATATTGCTGAAGATTCGCCAATTGCTCAAACGGTTAACTTGCTGCTGGAATATGCCATTCGAAGCCACGCCAGCGATATTCATATCGAACCTCGCGAGGATTATGTCCAGATTCGCTATCGCATCGATGGTGTTCTTAAAGAAGTTAATCGACTACCTAGAAACGTACTCGGAGCTTTAATAAGTCGTATTAAAATTATGAGTAACTTAAAAATCGACGAACGCCGCGTACCACAAGATGGTCGCTTTAAAATTAAAATTGCCGGTCGTCAATACGCCTTACGCGTTAGCTCATTGCCAGTCGCAGATGGTGAAAAGATTGCCATGCGTATCCTCGACGAGTCCGACCAAGCGGTAACACTTGAATCACTTGGCTATTGGGGTAAATCACTAGAAGTTATGCGCTTAGCCTTAACCGAACCAAACGGCATGGTACTAGTGACCGGACCAACCGGAAGCGGCAAATCAACCAGTCTATTTAGCGTGTTGTCTATCCTAAACACCCCGAACGTTAACATCTCAACGATCGAAGACCCGGTCGAATATCGCATACCTGGCGTCAACCAGACTCAGACCAACGAAAAAGCCGGCATGACATTTGCTAATGGCTTACGCGCCTTACTTCGTCAAGACCCGAACATTATTATGATTGGTGAGATTCGCGATGGCGAAACAGCCGACTTAAGCGTTCAAGCGGCTCTGACGGGTCACTTAGTATTTAGCACGCTGCACACCAATAACGCCGCGACTTGTCTACCGCGACTGCTTGATATGGGCGTCGAGCCATTCTTAATCGCCAGCACCGTTCGTGCAGTTGTCGGACAACGACTGATTCGCCGCCTACACACAACATCGCGTCAAAGCTATACACCGAGTGACGAAGAGAAACAGGCCTTAATGCGAATGTTTAATATTTCAACACCCGAAACCCTTAAAATTGTTCATGAGCTTGAAAAACGAGCTTTAGCTGAGGGTATGGGCAAAGACCTACCCTTAAGCACTGACGAAAATGGCATTATTAGCTTATGGCGCGCCAACCCGGACGATAATGATGATGACGCCCATAACGGATACAAGGGCCGAACCGGTATATATGAGGTTTTAGCTAACACGATTGGTATTCAAAAACTTATTATGAGCAATGCTACTAGTAATCAGATACAGTCTCAGGCTATTACCGAAGGTATGATTTCTATGCAAACCGATGGATTAATTAAAGCTCTCCGTGGCGAGACCACCATCGAAGAAGTCTTAAGGGTCAGCAAGGACTAAATATGACTAATTTTCTTTATGTAGCCTCCGACAAATCCAACAAGCCAGTAACGGGTATGATCGCTCAGGCTGATCGCGCAGGTGTCATCACCGCCCTTCGCAAACAAGGCCTTCGTCCTCTGAGCATCAAGCAAGCGACCAGTGCCTCTTCAGCTGGTTCATTTTTGTCAAAATTATTAAATAGTAATCGCGTAAAACCCGATCACTTAGTTATGATGACTCGACAGCTGAGTGCTATGGTGGGCGCCGGCGTGCCACTTGTTCGATCGCTAACTTCATTAGCGGATCATTCTGAAAGTCCGATGCTAAAACAAATCTTGACCGGTGTGATTAAGGATGTTGAAGCCGGCACCACTCTCGGCGATGCTATGTCAAAATACCCAGATACATTTAATGATGTCTATGTCAACATGGTACGCGCCGGTGAAACCGCTGGTATTTTAGACGAGATTTTAAAAAGATTAGCATTACAGCAAGAAAAAAGTACGACAATTCGCAAGAAAGTAAAAAGTGCTATGGCTTACCCGACTGTTCTACTTAGCATTACTGTTTTGGCCTTTTTCGGATTAATGCTTTTTGTTATTCCTCAAATCGGTAAAATTCTAACCGACCTAGGTGGACCTGACGCCAAGCTGCCAGGCATCACCCTCTTTATGCTTGGTATTAGTCATTTATTTACAGGTTTTTGGTACATAATTTTCCCGGTAATCGGTGGCGCAATTTATGGAATCCTTAAATACATCAAAACACCAAAGGGCAAGGAGAGATTTCATATCTTAATTTTAAAAATACCCGGCGTAAAGGGAATTGTTAAAAAAGTAGCGATTGCCCGCTTCGCCCGCACCTTCTCGGCTCTAATGGGGGCTGGTGTTGCAGTCCTAGAATGTTTGCGCGTCACCTCGCGATCAGTCGGTAATATGGTTTATGAAAAAGCCTTAACCGACGCAGCGGTTGAAGTAAAAAACGGCAAGCCATTATCTTTAGTTATTAGCCAAAATCCCCTCTTTCCCGCCATCGTCTCGCAGATGTTATCTGTCGGTGAAGAAACCGGTCAGACTGATACAGTACTGGTTAAAGTTGCCGACTTTTACGAAGAAGAGGTTGACGCGTCAATCGAGGGCCTTAGCTCAATCATCGAACCTACTATGATTGTCATCATGGGCAGCATGGTTGGATTGATTGCAGCCAGCGTCATGGTACCAATCGCTGGTCTTGCACAAAACATTAAGTAGGTCTGTACCTATCTCAAACCACTCATGCTATAATTGGGCATAGTATCACTAGTGGGCATCATGGCAAAGTTATTTTATAAAGACAAACCGGTAATCGGACTTGACATCAGTAGTACTGGTATCAAAATTATGGCTATCGACACCAAACGATGGCTTGTACTTGGTTATGGCTCAATCGATCTTGACCCTATCAAAATCAAAGAGTCGCTCGAAGGTGACAATACTTATCTTTCTGACAATATTAAGGCTTTAGTTGGCCAAAAATTAGTTGGTAACTTATCAAGTAATCACGTTATTATTGGCGTACCGACTGCTCGCAGCTTTTCACGTACCTTCACCTTGCCGGCAAGTGCCGAGAAGACTTTAAAGGATGCTGTTGATATTGAGGTTGATCAATATGTACCAGTACCAGCCGAAACTCTTTATATTGATTATGAAATTATCGAACGGACTAAGACCGAGTTAACGGTCTTGATGAGTGCCGTATCGCGCGTCATTGTCGATAACTGCATTGCTGCCGCGGAAAGTGCCGGCCTTCGCGTTATATTAGTCGAACCGGGTATTAGCGCTGTCGGACGTCTTATTACAATCACCGAGGATGGCCATTTGCCAACAATTATTGTTGATATTGGCCCAGCTAGTACCGATATCGCTATCCTGGAGAACAGCTCAATTCGAGTTACTGGTGGCCTTGCAATTGGCGGTAACACCTTCACGCTAGATATCGCAAAAAAACTAAACATTGCAGTTGAAAACGCTCATCAATTGAAGGTATTAAATGGTTTGAATGCTGGACCGCGCCAGGAAAAAATTACCAATGCTCTTGAGCCAAGCTTAGAGCGAATTGTTATCGAAATCAGAAAAGTCATCCGTTATTATAACGAGCGTTTAAATGAAGAGCACAAAATCGAACAGCTACTAGTAGTTGGTGCCGGTAGTAATGTACCTGGGATTGGCGAATACTTCACGAATATACTTGTTATGCCGGCACGTGTAGCTAGCCCATGGCAAAAACTAGATTTTGGTAAATTACCTGAACCAGCTAAACAGTTTCGAGCCCGCTATATAACTGTTGCCGGACTAGCCAGTATAAAGCCAGGAAGTATCTGGAAATGATAAACCTACTCCCCTATGAAGCTAAGTATGAGATTCGGGCCGCGCGAACAAATGTCGTATTGATGCGATATATTATCATCCTCGCAGTCGCAGTGATATTTTTAGGCGTGGTCGGTTTTGGCGTCTATCGGGTTTTGATCGATACAAAAACCACCGCTGAAAATACCATCAAGGATAATCTCGCCAAAGCATCGTCTTATACATCATACGCAAATGAAGCAACAGCTTTAAGTGCTAGTTTATCGACCGCAAAGGTTATCCTGGACAAAGAAGTTCGCTATTCAAAAGTTCTGACAAGTATCGCTACTCTGATGCCAAAAGGCACCGTTCTCGACAGCCTTAACCTAAGTAATACCAGTTTTGGCACGCCCACAACATTGACAGTCTACGCCAAAACAACCGCCAGCGCTCTAGCCGTAAAGGACAGTTTTCAAGGTTCGCCATTATTTTCTAACGTTGCTTTCGTCTCGATATCAAGTGCATCGCAGCAGTCAAAAGATTATCCGATTACAGCAAGCCTAAGTGTAACCATCAACCGAGGGGCTTCGAAATGAAAAAATCAAATATGAGCGCAAAAACCCTTCGCGGCGTCCTGATATTTTTAATTTTTCTAATCATCGGCGGTTCAGCGGTCGGTATCTACTTTGCTCAAAAATGGCTATTAAGCCAAGCTCAGACAATTAGTCAAACAGTTGCCGAATCAAATTCGAGCGGCAATAGCACCCAAGCGGCCGCTCGACTACAGGCCGAATTAGCCGCCCAGCAAAGTATCATAGCAAAGACTAGTATCCTAACAGTTCCACGTCAGGAATACCAAAGTAAGTCAATTCAGGAATTAGATCAATACGCGGCCGATGCTGGTATTACACTCTCTAATTACAGCTTCTCAGCCGCAGCAACTGCCGCCGCGAGTACAACAACAGCCGCAGCAACCGCCACTCCAACTAGCGAGAATCCGATAGTGACCGCCACGCTGTCAAGTCCAGTCTCATACGGAAAACTACTTAAGTTCATGAATTACATCGAAAATAATTTACCAAAAATGCAGATTGTCAGTGTCAACCTCGGTCGGTCAACCGACGGTAGTGGCGACTCGGTCAAGATTGATCAATTAACTATAGAGGTATCAGTAAATTAAATAATACTATGAAAAAAGATATCAATCCATCCTCACTATTTAATCCGATCGTAAACGCTTTTAAAAAGTACAGCCTTACGATTTTTATCGTCATACTTGTTATGGGGCTTGGAGCGGCCATCTTAATGTTAAGTAGCGCCCTGCAAAAAGCCTCCGATACTAGTGGCTATACTCCGACGACTACGGCCTCATCATCTTTCGATCAGACCACGATCAACCGTATTAAACAGTTAAATTCTAGTGATACCGCACCGTCTGACTACACTCCGCCAACTGGTCGAATTAATCCATTTTCAGAATAATTAGTAGAAGTTACCTAAAACACTTATACTTATAATATGCTATTACTAGGATCAAGACTTATCGGCGTCCCTATCATGGGATTACAGACTGGCACCAAGCTAGCCCAAACTGCTTTTCCAATTATTGACCCGGCCAATCTTAAGATTGTAGCCTATATTATCGAGGGTCCGCTTTTAACTGAAAAGCCGTCACTTGTTCGCATAGCCGAAGTTCGCGAACTTAGCGATATCGGTATGATAATCGATAGCAGTGATGACTTTATTGGCATTAACGACGTAATTAATATTAATAAATTATATGACATCGGCTTTAGGCTTGTCGGTATGAATGTATTTGACGAAATGAAGCATAAACTTGGAAAAGTTGAAGATTACAGCCTAGAGGCTTCGAGTTTCGTAATTCAACAGCTGCATGTTAAGCGCGGTCTAATCAAAAGTCTCACCGACACTAGTCTGTTAATCCATCGATCGCAAATTGTTGAGATCAACGACCACTCTATTATTGTTCGTACAACCGCCAAAAAACCTGAGCCAATCACACAGACCTCTCGCACCGCTTTCATTAATCCATTCAAACAACAGTCTGCCCAGCCTGAAAATAGCGTTTTTTAATTATTATCAGTCAGCGCCGACTTGATATCGTCATAACTGAAACCCTGACGAGCCAGATAGGCGATTAGTTTTTGCTCATCTGGGTATTTTGCTCGTTTTTTGGCGATAATTTTATCGAGTTCTAAATCATCCGATCGATCACTATCCGATAATTCAGCCTGAATAATTTCGTTATTTACACCTTTTGCGATCAGTTCACTAACCAATTTGCGTTGGCTAATCCCCTTTTTAATGTATCGATTTTCAATCCAAAAATGCGTAAATTTTTGATCATCAATATAACCCTTTTCGACCAGTCTATCAAGAACTCGACTGGTTATTTCTGGCGGTACGCCCGGCTTAAGTTCGCCATTTTTTTGACGAGTCGGTCTGGTTTTTCGATAGAGATAATCCTTGACCTCCCGCAAGCTATGCGGGCGCATTAAACAATATTCTAGGGCTCGACTATAAAGCTTACCGAACTGGCTTTCTTGCTCTAGGGCAATAAGCTCGGCATCATCGTACGACCGACCGACCTTAATTCCCAGCTCGATAACCTGGAACATATCCAAACTAAACCGATACTTCCCGTCAACCGAAACATTAACCCTGTCTGGGTTACGGGTCTGAACGCCAATTGCGGTAATAATCATATACTTAGACTATGAGGCTTCTTCGGCTACCTTGGCACGAACCTTCGCCTCAATCTCAGCCAAAATCTCAGGATTCGCCTTAAGATACTCTTTACTTGCCTCGCGACCTTGGCCAATCTTAGCATCGCTATAAGCAAACCAAGCGCCAGATTTTTCGACAATATTATGAAGAACAGCTAAATCAAGTACATCACCAGTCTTAGAGATACCTTCGTTGTACATGATATCGAATTCAGCCACTCTAAATGGTGGCGCTATCTTGTTTTTAACCACTTTTACCTTAGTACGACTACCGATAATATCTTCACCGGACTTAATCTGACCAGTGCGACGGATATCAAGACGAACAGAGGCATAAAACTTTAAAGCATTTCCGCCGGTGGTAGTCTCAGGATTACCAAACATCACACCAATCTTCATACGAATCTGGTTAATAAATATAACGGTCGTACGGCTTTTGCTAATAATACCAGTCAACTTACGCAAAGCCTGGCTCATCAATCGAGCCTGTAAGCCCATATGGCTATCACCCATATCACCGTCGATCTCGGCCTGTGGTACAAGCGCGGCAACCGAGTCAACGACAACCAAATCAACGGCATTTGACCTAACAAGTGTTTCCGCGATTTCAAGTGCCTGTTCACCGTTATCAGGCTGCGAAACTAGTAGATTATCGGTATCAACACCCAAACGACGAGCATAAGCTGGGTCTAACGCGTGCTCGGCATCAATAAAGGCCGCTGTACCGCCGTGGCTCTGAACTTCGGCAATGGCATGCAAAGCTAAAGTTGTCTTTCCGGAAGATTCTGGACCATAAATCTCTAAAATTCGGCCTTTTGGATAGCCGCCACCAAGAGCTAAGTCAAGCGACAGTGAACCACTGCTAAATAGCTCAACGTCAACCGTGGTCGTATCACCAAGTCGCCGAATTGCGCCGTCGCCGAATTGCTTATTAATTTGTTCTTGGGCTAGGCCAAGCGCCTTTAATTTACCTTCACTAGCGGTGGGTTTTTCGGATAGTGGATCTTTGGTGGTCTTTTTCGCTGCCATATGTTCCCTCTCGTTTATTATCTTTATTATACCGGTCGGCGCCACAATTTGCTATAATATAAGTAAGCGAGAGAAGAAAGGGCTAATCCTTTCTTCCGAGTCTACGTAATATTACATAATGCAATGATATAATGATAGACAATGACTAAACGCACTAGTGGATTTACAGTTATCGAAATTATTCTTATAATTTTAGTTCTTAGCGTTGCCAGCGTTATATTCTTTGTCCAAAAAAATGATTTAGCAGTGGCCGCCCGCGATCAACAGCGAAAAACAGCCATTAACGCCATGTACTACAGCCTCGAAGAAGTCTTTTATAAAGCTAATAATTATTACCCTGAAACGATTAGCGAAACCAACTTACCGTCAGTCGACCCCACTATGTTTACCGACCCGAACGGGTTTAAAATTGGTAACAGTAGCAGTAATTATCGTTATGACGCTATTAACTGTAATGACAATAAATGCCGAGCCTACACACTCCGTAGCACCCTAGAAAACGAAGCCGACTACGTTAAAGATAGCATCAATAAATAAACTAAAATAAGCTTATTTGGCTTATTTGTTTTTGCCACGTTTATTTTTACAAATCTCGATAGCATTATTTAGCATATCAATACACTCTTTTGGGTGCGCTGCGTATGTAAAATTATATGCGGTAGCATTACCCTCGGTACTCAGACGAATCGATCCATAGTCAAAAAATTGCTGAAATATACCTTTTTGCTGAAAACGAGCATCTTCAATATTATCCAAACTGACAGTCTGCTCGACGTGCGAGAATAAACTAACCTGAACCGCCTGAATAACATTTTCGTTCGTCAAATAAAATTTATTGCTAGTGTAAACAAAATAAGCTATATATGTACCGATACCAATCAATATTGTAATTAGCAGGATTGGTAAGGCGATAGTTGAGGCTTGTGCCGCATCGCCCGTCAAATTAAAACTCCGTACGAATAAGTCATAGTTATAAAGTACTGAAATTGCAAAAGCCATCAGGAGTATACCAATAGTAAATGGCCATAAAAGCCCAATCGGATGACGCTGTATCGTCGCAATAACGTATTCGTCATCTTGTAAGTTTATAGTTGGATAAAAACGCTTCGAGCTATCATGTTTTAATTTAGTCTCAAGACTAACCTCGGATGTGTCACTAGATTTTACAATCGATTCAGGCTGGACGCGGCTTAATGGACGAGCATACAGCGGTTGTCCGTTGGCGTCATATGCCACCGGTTTGTCGTATTGTTCGGGGTTAAGTGAATCATCATCCATCCTAAGAATATTATATCAAGCTTTAGTCAATATCGCTGATAGTCTTGCCCAAATGAGCATAACCCTTGGCGGTAACGCGCCGACCTCGCGGCGTCCGTTCAATAAATCCAATCTGCAGCAAATAAGGCTCATAAAAGTCTTCAATGGTAGTCGCCTCATCACCAGTCAGCGCAGCAATCGTATTAAGTCCAACTGGATTATGCCCATAATTGTCAATAATGCTACCGAGTAAGTTACGATCGCCCGGATCAAGCCCAACTTCGTCAACTTCGAGTAGAGCCAAGGCAGCATGAGTAATTTCGGTATCAATAATGCCATCACCGTTAATATCAGCGTAATCTCTAACCCTCTTTAAAAGCCGGTTGGCAATCCGGGGCGTTAAACGCGCCCGAGTTGATAGAATTTTCGCAGCTTCGAGCTGAATATCACAAGATAAAATTCGAGCAGCTCGGCTAATAATCCGTGTAATTTCATCTGGCGTATAGAAGTCTAATCGGTGCATCAAGCCAAAGCGATCACGTAGCGGCGCCGATAAAGCACCGGTTTTTGTGGTCGCACCAATAACCGTAAACTTCGGCAGATCTAATCGAACACTGCGCGCCGCGGGGCCTTTGCCAATCATAATATCAAGCTTAAAATCCTCCATAGCACTATATAGAACTTCTTCGACCGTTCGACCTAGCCGATGAATTTCATCGATAAATAATATATCACCGTCGTTTAGATTAGTAAGGATACTCGCCAGATCACCGGCACGCTCAATCGCTGGACCAGCCGTTATCCGGATGTTAGCCCCCATTTCATTAGCAATCACCGTCGCCATTGTCGTTTTGCCAAGTCCAGGAGGTCCATAAAGTAAAATATGATCAATTGGCTCGCCGCGTTTTTTAGCGGCATCAATTGCCAGCTTAAGATTTTTCTTTAATCGATCCTGTCCAACATATTCTGAAAAGCTATTAGGTCGTAGACTCGACTCAATTTGACGCTCATCGGCATCTTCGGCATGCAAACTCGTATCAATAATGCGCTCGATAGCCATTACGAAGACCCTCTTAGCGCTTGTGTAACACGGGCGGCTGTCGGTAGGTCTATTGGTATCGATTCAAGCGCCCGACTGGCATCAGCTAAGCTATAGCCAAGTGCGATTAGCGCCTCTAGCGCTTCATCGTTAATCGGCTGGTTAATCGTTGAAGCGCCACGTGTAATTTGAACCGCAAGACCAACTTTATCAGATAAATCAACTACCACCCGTTCGGCAATTCGCTTACCGACGCCGCTAGCCTTTGTAATATAGTCACTGTCACTATTGGCAATGGCGTTTCGGACCTGCTCGCTGTCACCTAACGATAAAATCGACAGGGCCGCTTTCGGACCGACACCTTGAACTGTAATTAAGAGTTCAAACATTTTTTTAGCAGCTAAACTACTAAAGCCAAATAATTCCTGCGACTGCTCACGAATATGATGATAGGTATGAAGTTTAACCTGCTCGCCCAACATTGAAGCATCAAAATCTCCGGCTGCCACTTGAACTTCATAACCAACGCCATTTACGTCAATAATAACGGCACTACCGAATTTCTCGACTACTACTCCATAGACATGCGCAATCATATGTTCTATTGTCTCACATTTTCGAGTTTAAGTTTGCACAAAGTGGAAAATACTTTTATATTATCAAAGCCGATAGCCTAAGAATTAATCGTCAATCGACTCATTAGTGAATGCGTAATTGCAGCTGCTAAAGCATCGGCGCAATCATCAGGTTTTGGCACTTCGGCTAATCCAAGCTGTAATCGAACCATCTCTTGGACCTGTTTTTTATCAGCCTTACCATAACCAGTCAAAGTTTGCTTGATCTGAAGTGGCGTATATTCAGCAATTGGCAACTTGCCTTTTCGTCCAGCTAACATGGCCACACCTCTGGCTTGTGCGACTGTCATAGCGGTAGTGACATTTTGAGCAAAAAATAGTTTCTCAATCGACATATAATCAGGTTTGGTATCGGCAATTATATCAGTTAGACCATCATATATATCCTCGAGGCGCTCGTCGTGTGGCGTATGAGCTGGTGTCGTAATAACACCCGCGTCTATCAACTTCATTTTGCCGTTTGTGACTTCTATGACGCCAAAGCCAAGGATTCCCGTCCCAGGATCAATACCAATAATTCTCATACTTACCAGTATAGGCTATTTCGACAAATGAATGAATGAGGCCAACCGTCGACTGATGCGCACGACTTCAGTTCGCCATTCCCAACCAGCGTAACCAAGTGCTAGCAATCCAATGCCGCCAAAAGCCCACCAACCAACCACACCGGTGGCGGTATCGCTAATCGGCTGGACTGCAAAACCAGCCGTCGGCATCGTCGATACAATTTTACGACAACGATTAGTCTCCGGGTTACGTTCCTCACCTTCACTACAAGGCAGTAGCGCAGTTGTTGAAGTTCCCAAGACTGATCGACAACGGTTCGTTTCGGGGTTACGTTCTTCACCTTCACTACAGGGCACTAAACTAACGACATCGGCCACAATACTACGACAACGATTCGTTTCTTCGCTTCGATATTGGCCAGCTTTACAGGGTATTAAGATTTCCGATGTGTCAGCAACAATTAAACGACAGCGGTTCGTTTCAGGGTTTCGGTATTGATTCGGAGCGCAGGGCTTAAGACTAACGTCTGACGTCGTCGTTTCAACACTGGCTATTTGCACAGCATCAGTCGTTTCAGCTGATTTTTCCAAATTTTCATCACCTGGCGTAATTCGATCCGTATATTGCCATACCGAGTCAACTAGCGCCCAAGCCATACCGGGTAGTGGATCCAGGTAATTGTCTGTCATATCAAGTACGCGACTGTCATTTAGTAATAACTTAACCCGACTAGACGAATTCACCAGTGTAAAATTTAAATCCGAACTGTAAAAAGGCTTATAGCTTAAACCGTCAATCGTACTTCCGTCAGGAAAACTTAACGTCTTTTCATCACTTAAACCAATACTCAACTTGTAATCAGACAAGTCGACTAAACTCTTATTCGGATTGTAAATTTCAATAAATTCACTACCGATATCATTGCCGACTGGATTAGGTAAAAGCTCGGTTATTTTAAGTGGCAGCAAATCATTTATGCAGCTACCCTCACTGTCAATAGTGTAATTCTTCGGCATGTCATACTGAATACCATCGAGATTTAGACAGACATCGAGACTAACGCAGTCACCAGCCTCATCAAATGCGTAGCCATCTGGCATAACGATTTGCACGCCATCAATATTGACACACATATCAGGCGCCAAACTACAACTATGACTGGTGTCCGATAAATAGCCGACCGGCACCATATCTTGAAAACCAACCATATTGCGGCATAAATCTGAGGCAGTGTCAAAAAAATCAGCGGCGTTATTATTGGTATCAATCAAAACATCGCGGTCAATATCATACTTACGTTCAATAGCCGAAGAAGTATTAATAATAGCCGGCAGACCCTCCGGATTATCGGCTTCTTCACCCCAGCCGACTCGATCAATCTCAAGCCCTTGATTATCAACTAACTTAACATGACCAGCATCATTACTGAGCGTAGCCGTAAAAACAGCCAAATAGCTACCGGCATATGGTGGCGCAAATGATTTAGAAATAATGCGGCTATAGGACTTACCGCCTAATACTATTTCGCTACCAGCGACTTCAGGAGTGAAACATACCAGCTTCCGCCAATCTGATGTTGGCACTGTAAGATAGTCTTTTGAAGCATAATATACACACCAGTTTGTAATATCGACGGCATTCGAGCTATCATTATAAATTTCGACAATTTCATTAGAAGAGCTAACCGAATCCTTAACCTGGACTTGGCTAATTACAACACCAGACTGGGCTACATCAGTCGCGGATGCAATCTGCACACTAAAGCCGAAAATCGATAACAAAGAGATTGCGAGTATTGCTGCCTCAATACGCTTACGCATATTAAAAGTTTATATAATTTCTCAGCAAAATACAAGTTTGTTTTTTATTAAATATCAGCCGTTATGTCAGCGTTAGTGTGTACATTTACAACGTCGTCCAGATCCTCAAGTGCATCCATAATTTTTATAACCTTATGAGCGGTTTCCGGATCTTCAATAACAACGCTAGCATTTGGCACATATTGCAAAGAGGCTTCCTCGACAACAAGACCGGCATCTTTAATAGATTGACGTACTTTAGCTAAATCCTTTTGGTCGGTATAAACCGTAATCACGCCATCTTCCTCGACAGCATCTTCTGCACCAGCGTCCAAAATCGTAAGTAACGCATCTTCACCAGTCGCGGCGACACTAATCACGCCTTTACGGCTAAATTGAAACATAACGCTTCCGCTATCGGCTACACGACCGCCATTTTTAGTTAGCGCCGAACGAACTTCTGGAAAAGTTCGGTTTTTATTGTCGGTCGCGGTCTCGATAATAATGCCGACACCCCCCGGCCCCATGCCTTCATAAGTTGATTCTTCTAAAACGGCGGCATTCTTATCGGCTACCCGATCAATCGCCCGTTGAATGTTAGCCGCTGGCATATTAGCCTGCTTAGCCGTCTCAATCGCCATCGCCAACGCCGAGTTCATGGTCGGATCAACGCCACTACGAGCAGCAATCGCGATTTGATTGCCGATACGCGTAAAGATTGCGCCCCGCTTGGCGTCTTTAGCGCCCTTTTCTCGTTTAATTGTTGACCATTTGCTATGTCCAGACATAAAAAATCTCCGCTAGATATATGTGATTAACCCTTATTATAACAGATTACTCGATAATATTGGACTCGGCCAAGTTATAACGCGTCACTCGCCATAAATATATACAAAGTCCAACAATCAAAACATAACAAGCGACTTCAACGAAACCCGTGACTTGAATTTGCGTGGTTGCCCAGGATAGTTTAGACAACTGATTTGCTATCCAAATCATGTAATTTAGCACGACCGTAGCTGGCCAACCAACAATTAGTGCTAAGTTTGGAATAATTAATACGCCGACACCGGCAATAAACGTCAACAGCATAGCCAGCGGTACAAGTGGCAAGACTAAAAGATTAGCAATTAATGATACGTTCGAAATCTGTCCAAAAGCGCTAATTAAAATCGGCGCTGTCAGAATCGTAGCTGAAACCGTCTCACCTAGAATCTGTCGAATTATCCCTGGTTTACTATCTCCAAAAAAGTAGCGCTGCAGTAACGGGGCTAGTATCATAACGCCAGCAAATGCCGCAAACGACAACTGCCAGCCCAAATCTCCCCACAAATAACTTGGATTAACAACCACAGTAATCGCCGCCGCCATCGGCAGTAAAATAAGGGGATGAAATTTTCTTCCATAATACCAAGCCGCCAGACTAAGCGACGCTACTAATGCCGCCCGAGTCATACTCGGGCTAAGCCCAGTAATTGAAACAAACCCAAATATCATTAAGCTTGCCGATAGTGCCGCCAAGTACTTTGATATTTTCTCAAACATACGACGCGCTAACCTGACTAAAATCGTCAGATTATAGCCACTCGCCACCACAACGTGAGTCAAACCAGCAATCTTTAAAGCTTCAATTAAGTCCAATGGCAATGCGCGCTTTTGACCAACTAAATAACCAATACCTAGGCTTGAGGCGGGATCAGGAATCGCCCGACGAACGCCACTCGTAAACCAATCGCGCAGATTTAGCGCCCAGTCACCTGGTGATTGTCGAGTAATCTTCGTAAGATTAGCTCGATAAATCACGCCAGCAAAACTACCAAAACCTTTACCAACTTTACCGGTTATTGCTACCCGGTCGCTACGTTTAATCTCAGCCGAGCCGTCACCAACTGTCACCCACAAGCTACCGTGAATATCCTGACTGTTATATTTTAAATCATTTAATCGGACCGTCAGTTGCCCATCAGCGGAGCTGTCGACATCCTCCGTAACTCGACCTGATATCGTGACAGTTCGACCGTACAATATAGCCATGTCGGACAAATCAATATTATGAGCTGAGCCACGCCAAATTCCGA